>JAYUWA010000510.1:0-10837 GCA_043753795.1 Bacteroidota bacterium
TCATCCTGAAAGGACCTTTTCGTTTTCTAAGGTACACTTTATGATTTTTGTAGCATTATAAAAGGCACTAATTTCTTTTATAATCTAATGAACGATAAAATTATCTTTTGAAAGGAGTTTCTATTATTCAATCCTGTTTCAAATGATTTCGTCCAAGGACTCCACGCGCAATACCTGCTTTACCTTTGATTAACAATGATGTGTGTCAACGAATAGTGGGGGGCTTACTATAAATTTATTATACGAACGCTTTATTCAGGATATAATTTTCAACATAAATTACAAAGGTTGATTTTTATCGGACAGTAGTGATTGTTAATTATTAATTAAAATGTCTTCCACAAAAACCTTTCCCGGAATTTTTTCATTGAGTAGTCCGGCGATTAGTTCAACGAAATTCTGACTTATTCTTTCACGTAAAAAGTTCTGTCCTATTGCAAGCGTATTAGGCAATGAATTGGCCGGCTTTTCAAAGCGAATCTTAGCGATTGCCTTTTTCAAACCTTCTTCAGAGTAATCATTCAGGCTATAGATGTTATCAAAATTTTCAAGCAACGTTACTGTGGCGCCTTTGCCAAGGAATAAAATAGGCAGTCCTGTTGAAAGATATTCATAGATCTTTGAAGGAATAGCCGTATCAAACTCAGGTTTTAATCCACTGTACAAAATCGACGAACTCTGATAATAAGGAATGATACGTGCCCATCTAAGTTTGCCCGGAATGAAAACATTTCTCACATCTTCCGCGAGCAGATATTTTTGGATACTCTCGCGTGCATTTCCATCTCCTATCAGATTCAACTTTACTCCTTCTTTATTTCTAATGGCTTCGATCAGGGGTATAAAAACCTGTGCAGAACCGATATTTCCGATGTATGAGATTATAAAATCCTTTTTAGGCTTAGAATACCGGACAGTTTGCAGGAATCTGAATTTGTCTTCTGATAAACCATTCGGAATAACTTTAATTTTCTCATTACTGACATTTGCATTCGTCAATAGCCACTCCTTTTCAGAATGATTAGTAACTGTAATTGCAAAAAATTTATCGAAGCTTTTATTGACAGATTTTGTTACTGTGTGCTTAATTCTTCTATTGAGTAAATTGTTTTCGGGAAGATAATGCCATACGAGATCTCTGATATCAGCTACAATAGTTCTGCACTTACTGAGTTTAGCAACAGCATTGATCAAAAACATAAATGGCGTTGTAAAAAGAACTAGATCGCATTCAACAGAATTTGAAAACCTGACAAGCTTTCTTGCATAGATCCATTCCATCATTGCCCGAATCAGATATAAACCTTTCGGATAATCCGGCATGTAGAGATAATGCACAATCAGGTTGTCGTTCCAATGTTCAGTCGTCGCACGTGACTTCTTACCCTTTTCTGTTAAAGTGAAAACATTCACATCAAAACTCGCAGACAAAACACGGGCAGCGCTTTCCATTCGATGAGAAGCAGCTGTGTTTTCCGGAGTAAAATGCGGTGTGATAATATTTATACGTTTCCTTGACATTGAAGCCGTGAAGATAATGGAATTTTCAGGGAATCGATAAATGTTATGTTCAAACAACTAACAAAATAAATTTAAAAAAATTAAACACAAAGTGCACTAAGTTCACAATAAGAACACGGAATACTTAGTGGCCTTGTTGTGAACTTAGTGCCCTTAGTGTTTAAATTTTTCGTAAACAAATTCCTACTTCATCAAACTAATAGTAGTAATCAGCTCACCTGAAAAATCTATTTTAGCAACATCACAAGGCAATTGTTTTCCAAAAGCGACAGCATAATAATTTTCTTTCAATTCAATTCCTGTAGAATTTTTAAATTTAATTTTAACAAATTTTGAAATCAAACAATCTTCTCGTTGAACCAACCGATTTTTTTTGTCAATGTGCAAGTAAGCGCTGCTCTTATTAGGATGTTTTCCCGAAATAGTATCAGTGATAACGATCCTATCCTGCTCAAATAAAACAGAACGTGTATGTTTAACTCCAATATGCTGATAACCGTTGTGTGATGCTTCAAGTTCATTTGAAGTAAATTTGGTAAGATTCACTTTCGCCCTTCTCCCCGCTCTGAATGTGCCATAGATCTCACTTTGATTCAGATTATTCACCACAACTGTATTATGGGCTAAAGTTGAACGCTCATGAATTCTCAACTTCGAAGGTTCATAAGTTGAAACACCGGTATCAATTATAAAAGGGTCGCCAAAGACATGTAAAATGAAATGGAATGTGTCGGCATGCGAATGTCCTGGAGCTTCATCAGGTGTCAGACCATTAACATCAACAAGCATTTCAAAATTCCTATTTCTGAATTTCCGAAAGCCACTTTCTTTTAATGGATGATTAGAGGCCTTTATTCCGATATCGTTGGCAATTTTCAATATTGCATTGATGCCCGGACCATATCCTTCACAACTGTCATTTACTGCCGGAAGGGAACCATTGCCAAATTGCATATGTTTGACCCAGCCGAGCATAGCTGAAACTTTTTCTTCAACAATATCCAATACAGCCTTCACACTAAATTTTGATTTTTTCAAGATCTGCATACACTCAAGCAAACGATTTGTCGTCCACAGATGATACATTGGACATAATTCAAAATGAGCACCGTCGGGTAAAATTTGCTGTTCAAGTGAATTCAATAAAATTTTCGAAGAGAAATGAAACAACTTTTCATGCCCGAAGAAATGTGATGCAAATAAAAGTGCAAATCCGTTTTCCAGTAAATGATTATTTCTAAGATGAATCTCTGAATTTTTTCTTACATACAATGCCTGAGAAAATACAAATGCATTTATTTCCGGCACATCAATATTGTATCTCGAGCAGAATTTTATAACGTTAATTATCCGCAGGGATGCACAATGCGAGTCGTATCTTGTTCTGTTCTTTTTTATCTCCTTAATGAAATTCCGCAGCAAATACATTCCATCGTCAACACAGGTATCCAAATGACTTAGATATTCCAGAGAATTCAGTCTGATATTCCAAAGTTGTCCGAACTCGCTAAAGTTCCAATCAATCGCTGCAGCAAATTTTTTCTCCTTATTAAGAAATGAAAATTTTCCGTTAGTATAGACAGAACTGCTGCAGTTAGAAGGAATCAGTTTCAGAAATCTGACCTGAGGATTTTTTTTAATTGGTGGCGGAAAAATGTGTTTATCATAACAAAACTTTACGAGCCGGTACTGAAATTTAGCACCAAGCTGAGCTGTTTTAAAATGACTCACAGTACGACCTAATCGAAAGACTTTATCCACCTAAAAACAGATTAGAGACTAATTTAACCTTCAGTACTTTCCTCCTCAAGGGTTAATACAAATATAAAATTTTATACGTGATTTCCAAAAGCAATATTCAGAAAGTTCAGGCACGGTTTTTAAAACTTCTATACAGATCTAGTATCTGTCGTGAAAAATCAGTTTGATCTATCGGATCAACTTTGGGCGCTTCAATTGCCGTTTGCAGCGCCTTTGTTAATGAATTAATGTCTTCGGATTTGAACAAATGAACTCCTCCGGGACGGTCCACACAATCACTGGCAACCACCTTTACGCCGGCCTCCAATGCCTCCCTTACTGCAATACTATCACCATCAGTTCTGGAAGGTCTTACATAAACACTCAGAAACTTAGCCAAACTGACGAAATCTATTTTCTCGGTTACATAAATAACGTTGCTGCCAATTTGGTTCAAGGCATCGACATCGCCTCTGTAATTTGCTTCCATCGTTGCAGAAGGGTCTAAGAGCAACAACACTTTACTGTCAAGCGTCAAATTTCTATATGCATTCAACAATATGTCGAACCCATAAATATCTTTCCCATCCAAAACTGCAGGCCGACTCAAAGGATGTGAAGAAATTGCTGCAACGACTACTTTATAATTTTTAATTTGCGCAAGCAGTTTATCATTCAAATGATCGACAATGTCAGCCGAAATATAAGCCGGGATGATAAATGTTTTTTCGTCAACCAAGTCTGACATCACTTTTGAAACATGGATTGCACAATCAGATAAAGCATGAAGTTTTTTATCGCCCGCGGAATTTATACTCCGAATATTATGTCGTGTGTAAACTACTTTCTTTCCTAAGGTCCGGGCAATTCTTGCAATGAAAACCTTCCACCTATTAGAAATATGAATATGGACAATGTCACACACCAGAAAAAAAACGATGGCATCAAATACATTGGCCTTTTTAAGATTACTTTTAAAAAACCTGAATTTTCCACCATCAAAGACAAAGCAATCTATGTCCCCACTTGCTTCGATCCGTCGAGTCAATCGAGCAATATGATTACTGACACCTCCTGTCGGTGGCGGTATAGGGCCAATGAGAAAAACTTTTATTTTCATTTCAAAGTATTAAACAGTTCAATATATCCATCTACTATTTTATCCTGATGAAAATCGTTTGCTCTTTTAATAAGAACTGATTTGTCTATGGTAGTGTTCATTGCGACTTGAATTTTCTCTGCCAGTTCATTTACATTTCCGACCTGACAAAGCCAGCCAAATTTTTCATCCATTAAAATTTCTCTTGGACCATTTTTACAATCAGTACTAACAACTTTACAACCACTAGCCAATGCTTCAATGATGACACCCGGCAAACCTTCATAGTCAGAACTAAGAACGAATAAATCAGCTTTAAAGAAGTAAGCACTTGGCTCTTTAACGAAACCCGGCAAAGAAACGTCATTAGTAAGATGTAAAGACTTTTTCAGGTCTTTCAAATTTTGTATTTCTTCGCCATCTCCTAAAATGATTAGTTTTGAAGGTATACTTTTGCTTACAATATTGAATGCGCGTATCAACAATTCAAAATTTTTGCTCTTTGTAAGTCGGCCGGCCGCAATTATTACTTTGCATCCACTATTAAAAAACAAATGTTCAACAGGCATTTTTGACATTACTTCAAATTCCTTTGTAATAACAGGATTATACATAACCTTAATCCGTGGCCCCATCTTTGGAAAAAGTTCTTTGAGTTCTGATGCTACTCCCTCAGAGACCGCAGTAATGCAATCGGCATATGGAAAAAGAATTTTACTAAGTATTTTCTGTATCGATCCTTTTAATCCATGCAAATTTCTGAGGAAGGTTGTTTGTTCATTTAAAATTACTTTCCCTTTCCATGAGGTTAATTTAATTGCAAGTAAAACCATGAGTTGAATATGATTCTGCACTACGAATAGTTTAGCCGGATTACTTTCAATTAAATATTTTCTGAATACTAATAACCCTTGACTTGACTTTCTTTTATTCAGATTAAAAACATTGATTTTCGGATCAACTTTAGAAAGGAACTCACCTGTTTGATGTAGTAGAATAAGATCTATTTTCCATCCTTTCGAAACAAGACCGTTTATCAAATTAAGAGTTGCACGTTCTGCACCTCCAATTCGCATTGACCCAATTACAAAAGCTATATCCGGCCGCTTCATGAGTTGTATTGTTTAGTATCAAACAAATTCCAGAAGCGTGCACTTAATAAAAGACCAAGACCAATTGAAAACGATTTATGGTAGAAAGAATGGTAAAACAAAAAAATCATTGGGATGATCATAATAAAAATATAAATGCAAGTTCTGCGCCTATCTCCAGCCACATCCCGTTCCAGAGCATTTCTATATGTGTAGATCAAATAAAGAAATCCAAGTAATGCCGGAAGTCCCCAATAGATCCAAACCTGAAAGAAAGCGTTATGCGCAGCCATTGCAATATCGGTTGTAAATCGATTTGTGATCCCTGCATTAACTGCCCATCCATGCCAGTAATTTCCCGAACCAACACCGGTGATGAAATAGTGATTGATGTTATTCAATACAGCGATATAAACTTTTGTTCTGGAATCTTCTTCTTGCAATTCGGCTATCCTTCCTAGTGAAGATAGTCGAACCCAAACCATGTCAGGAACAGTAACTGCCAATATCACTAACAATGCCGGTATTGCAAAAATCCACTTTTTGAATTTCACTTTTGTTTTGACAAGGAACAATAAAAACGAAGCAAAGAAGATCACCGCACCCGTTCTAGAAGCAGGTAGAAACACACCTAGAATTGATGGAAATGTCAACGCGGCCAATAACCACTTTTTCCATTTTACTTTTTCATAATAGGCCCAGATAATACCGATGATCGATCCAATAGAAGAGAAGTATGAGATGTCATTCAGATTTCCTCGGAGATAGAATTCTTCAAAGGCCATCAATCTGGCTTGAGATGCATCAGAAAAACCAACTGCATTTATATTCTGCATAAGAGGTGCTGTTCCGGTGATGATCAGGAAAGATTGAACTGCACTTGCCAATACAAATGTGAAAAGTGCAATATCTAAAGCCATCTTATCGCGGCATAATGCTACTATACAGAACATCCCAATAATCATATTCACATACCTGGAAATAAAATCATAGGAAGGAAATGGATGCAATGTTTCCATGAAAATGCAAAGCAATGCGAAAGAAATAGAGATCAGAAAGTATTTTCCGGAAAATAATCTGATAAGTGTTTTGAGCCTTGTGATAGCGAGATAAAATAAAGTCAGACCGAATAACAAGAACGGTGTACTGGCACCATAGATCAACGGAAGATTAGACTCAAAATAAATGCTGAAGACGAGAACAAAAAGTAATACCCGGTCTACTTTATTCGAACGGAAATCAAATGCAATCTGATCTTTTAAATCTGTTGAAAGTGGCGGAAACAATACTTTTCGGATAGAAGGCCGAAGATACAAAAAGCATTAAAATATACTCGCTTTAATACGCAGTCGCTTTCTCACATATAAGTACGCTGAAATATTTAAAAGGACAAGTCCGATCGAACTACCAATTGCGGCACCAATGATTCCAAATTCTTTTATCAATAGTGAATTCAATAGAAACTGAATAAAAATTGCTATTGCATAAAAAGAAAAAAACATCCGATGATGTCCGGTCATTGTAAGAAGGCCACCAACCATACCTGTGCCCGCATTTATCAATTGTCCCACAAGTAATATCAAAAGCGGGGTGTAGGCATCTGCATATGGCTTGCCGAAAAATCCCAAGATCATTTTGCCAAAAATTGCCATTCCAAGAATAACAGGTATAGAAATACTCAGTATCTGAAAGCTTGCCGTGCGGATAAGTTTTTGCAATTTGACAAACTGTTTAGACTCGTAAAGTGCTGAGATCTTTGGCATAATTACATAATCAGCAACAGATAATCCTAAAGATGCAAGTGTGGCAAGTTTTGCTGCCACTGAATAAATTCCGGCTTTAGTATTTCCCAAAAAGTAACTGACCATTAAAATATCAGATTGCTTCAGCAGCAGATCCATTAACGTTGTCATGAACAAAACTGATGAAACAGATATCCACAATCTTTTCTTATATGTCGCTTCGTTGGTTTCGACTACGTCTTTCAATACTCTACCGGCTTTGCGATTTATAAAAATACAGATAGAAACAGTAATTCCGAGATTAATAAGCATAGCTGCATCAACCGGAAGTTTGTTGAATGAACTGAAATAATACCAACATCCAAGCCCCATTAAAACCGGAAACAGAAAGTAAGCCGGCATTAATGAAAGTTTGATCATACGCAGTGAACGTAATATTGCACTGGCCTGATTTGTAAAAGCCATAAAAGGCAAGAGCAAAACTGCCCAGAATAAACCTTCACTAAAACTTATGTGAAACTTTTTTGATTTTGCCAGGAGAAAAATAAAGATGGCAAGACTGCAGATGATTGCGAGGATCATGATCATCCTGTAGGAGAATTTCACGAATCCATTTATAGCCGGAGCATCACCTTTACTTAAAGCAGAAGGCACAAAACGAAGGATCGATGAATCAAATCCAAACATACTTACGACCAACAAAAGATTGAGAGCAGTAATGATTACTGTATAGTCACCATAACTCTTCGGCCCCATTAACCGGGCAAGTACAATTTGCAAGACAAAGATCAGTCCTAGTCCGATCAATCGGAATACAAGAGCATGCAATACCGGTTTGTCCAGTTTGCCTGTTTTCTTATACTCCTGAATTAATTGTCCGGCTTGCATTAGATACTACTGAAATAAAATAATCACTTTTTAAACTGTACTCCACAAAAGTCGAGAATATTCTTACCGTGTGGAATTATGACAGATGAAAATTCTTTATGTGCTACAAGAAAAACCAGTATATCCGCTTCATCAATCGCTCTCAATGTATCAGTGATCTCCAATTCAGCATGCTTGCGTAAATTTGGCTCAACAGCCATTACATGACTTCCCGCTTTTTCCAGTTCATGATAAATCTCCAGCGCAGGAGATTCTCTCAGGTCATCGATGTCTGCCTTATACGAAAGTCCCATGCAAGCAACTTTTGGTTGGCGTCCCGTAGATTTTGAAAATTTCTTAATAGCGGCTTGAATTTTTTCCACTACCCAATCCTTTTTATAATTATTAATCAAGCGGGCTTGCTTAATTATCTTTGCCTCCTTTGGAAATTCAGAAACTATAAACCAGGGATCAACTGCTATGCAATGCCCACCAACTCCGGGACCCGGTTTCAGAATTCGTACTCGCGGATGTTTACATGCAAGGTCGATCAATTCATTTACGTTGATCTTTGCTTTATCACATATCATTGAAAGTTCATTGGCAAATGCAATATTTACATCCCGAAATGCATTCTCAACTAATTTACACATTTCTGCTGTTCGTGAATTTGTTTTGTGCAAATTTCCTTTTACAAATTTACCATAAAAATTCACTGCAGCTTCTGTCGAAGCTTCATCAATGCCACCAATCACTCTGTCATTTTGCTGGAGTTCATAGATCACGCTTCCCGGCAAAACTCTTTCAGGACAATAAGCGATCCAGATTTTATCTTTCAATTCCGGTCTTTCCTTAAAAATCAACTTTGACATTTTCTCAGTCGTGCCTACAGGACTTGTAGATTCAATTATAAAAAGATTTCCGGGCTTAAGATGTGGAATTACCATCTTCGTTGCTTTCTCTACGAAAGAAAGATCAGGCTTATGATCTTTTCTGAATGGTGTTGGAACAGCAATAAGAAATACATCTGATGATTTCACAGATGTAGATGCCGTCAGATATTTTTTTAGTACTGCATAATGTACTAATCCATCGAGGTCGGGTTCGACAATATGAATCTTTCCTTTGTTGATTGTATCAACGACTGATTTATTTACATCGACACCATTTACAGGTATTCCTTTACTTGCTATGAGTGCTGCTGTCGGCAAACCAATGTAGCCTAAGCCCATAATTGTTACTTGCATGTGCGATGAATTACTGTTTGTTTAATAATCGGTTAATAATATCGGCGATTTGCTTGCATGATGTTCCATCACCATACGGATTTACAGCTTTGGCCATTGTATCATAAGCTACTTTATCATCCAGCAACTTCGACATTTCAGAAACGATAAGATCGATATTTGTTCCTACCAGTTTTGCTGTCCCTGCAGTTACACCTTCCATCCGCTCCGTAACTTCACGTATGACCAAAACCGGTTTTCCCAATGAAGGAGCCTCTTCCTGTAATCCGCCGGAATCAGTAAGAACTACAGTTGATCGTTCAATCATCTGAATAAATTCCGGATAATCGAGTGGCTCTATAAGATGTACATTTTTTTTATTGGCTAAAATTCTCTGCACAGGTTCCTGAACATTTGGATTCAAATGGACAGGATACAAAAATTCAACATTTGGATATTTGACAGAAAGCAAATTTATTGCTGAGCAAATATTTTCAAATGGTTGTCCGAAGCTTTCTCTTCTGTGACCTGTGATCAAAACCATTCGATTTCCGTTTCTAAGAAATGGAAGATCTAACTTCATTTTTGTTTTGCGGACTTGCTCAAGTCCGAGAAACAATGCATCAATCACAGTATTTCCAACATTAAAAACATTCGCAGTTATATTTTCCCTTTTCAAATGTTCAACTGCTTGTAATGTTGGAGTAAAATGAAAGTCTGCAAGATGACCAGCAAGCGTTCGATTTATCTCTTCGGGAAAAGGAGAGTATTTATCAAAACTTCTCAATCCTGCTTCTATGTGTGCCACTTTTATTTTTTTATAATAAGCAGCAAGAGCACCAACGAAAGCTGTTGTAGTATCGCCTTGAACAAAAACGCAATCAGCATTTGCCGAAGAAAGCACAGGTTCAAGTTTTTTCAAAGCATTCGCTGTAACATCAAACAGAGTTTGATTTGGCATCATGATATCAAGATCGAAATCAGGTTTGATCTCAAAAAAGGAAAGAACCTGATCCAGCATTTGCCGGTGCTGACCGGTTACACAAACCAGCGTATTAAATTCCTTGCGCTGTTTAAATTCTTTGATCAATGGAGCAAGTTTGATCGCTTCAGGCCGGGTACCAAAAATAAACAGCAATGTGGATTTCTTCACGTGGATCTAAATATCAGCTAATAGCTTATAAGCCCATTGTTTATGGGCTTAATAGATTTATACTGAATGCAGGCAAAGGGGTTGCAATTTTAAATGATTTGGCGGCGCTTTTTTAACCACTGAAAAAGGACAGGTAACTGTGTCAATATAAGCGCCGTAGCTATTAAAGAATACAATACAAAAGTCGGATTTTCATGTCTGAAAAACCATGCTGACAAAATAAATAATGTATTGACAAGATAAAGCAGAATACAAACATGATGTGTTTTAAAGCCTAACTCAAGCAAGCGATGATGGATATGATTTCTGTCTGCAATAAATGGTGATTGCTTTTTAAAGATCCTGATCGTGAAGACACGTAATGTATCAATCATTGGTATAACCAGAATAGCAAAGAC
>JAYUWA010000511.1:0-3573 GCA_043753795.1 Bacteroidota bacterium
AAGACGGTCCCCGAGCGAAGTCGAGGGGCAATAATTTCGAACAACGGGTTTATAATTTGTTTAAACCAACATACTAAATTCCGTGTTCTTATTGTGAACTTGTGCTCTTAGTGTTTAGCCCTACAACGCAATCACAATCCCCAGCTTCACCGCCACAGGCGCCCCCGGAGTATAATGCAACTCCTCCACACTCTCAACTTCATTCTTCATCCGGCTCTCTGTTGCAAATTGCGCTTCGTTCCATTCTACATTCAGAACATTTTCAACTGACAAACTGAATTTTGCTTTTTTGTATTTATAGGCGACAGACAGATCCAACAATGTATATCCTCTTGCTATAATGCTATTATCTTCATTCGCCGGACGATCGGAAATATGACGATAGCGAATGGATGAATCAACTTTTTTTCCTGTGTAAGTCAATCCGCCACCTGATGTTAATGTTGGTGCTAATGGAATATAAAAATTATCGCTAAGTTCTTTTCCAAATTGCTTTTCGATAAAACGGCCGCGACTGATGTTTAGATCTGCATCTGCAAGTAAATTTTTTGTCAACTGATAGCGTGCACTTATATCAATGCCTGACCTTCTGCTGGGGCCTTTTGATTCTGTGGTTCCATCATCTCCGACATATACTAATTCGTTCGACATGTCCATCCACCACAATGCTGCACTTACAACTAAACGATTTGATAATGTCATCACTGTTCCGATCTCTGCTGCGTCTGCAACCGGTAATTTGTGATTTGACTTGTCTTGTACAACCGATCGGGCATCATTGCTATGAAAACCGCGACCGGAATTGATGAAGAGTTGAAGTTTATCATTCGGCGTGAAAATAAAATTCAGCTTTGGATTTATTCCCGATTGATAATTCGTTCCTGAATAATTAGTATGGAATGAATCTGTCGGCATCTGATCTGCAACATCGAAAACAAAATAATCATAACGCACCCCGGCGTCTATCCGGAAATAATCACTGAAACGAAATGTTTCATTCAGATATACTGCTGAATTATTCTCAAGTACATTTGCTTTTGCTCTTGTTTCTAGGCGTGTTCTGTCAATCGTATGCCATAGTTCATTCTGAATGTCATCGGCACGATACAACAAACCAACAGTAAGTTTATTGTTCATCTTTCCAAGTTTATGAAAAAATGAATACCGCGCATTTAATCCTTGTACACTTCGGTTATCGCTTTGTTCAATTTCATCGCCATTGATCGGGTCATCAAGAAAAAACGTGAAATTGGAAAATAGTCTGAATCGATAGTTGAAAGAATAAACCTGTGTTTCAAATTCACCTGTTGAAGTTTTTTGCACATACGACAGATTGAAATTTGTCCGGGAAGTATTTCCGCCTTCGGAATTATCGATAACGCCAAAACGGGAAAGTCGTCCGGCTAAAACTTCGCGTTCAGGAATTTGTCCGGAAGCATTCCACGATGAACTGAATGTTGACAACGATAATTTCAAACTCGATTGATCATTGAGTTGAAAGATCGTTTTTGAAAAAAGATTTACTCTGTTGAAATCCTGCGGCGCATCGAAGTAGCCACGATTGTTTACAACATCAGCAGCGATATATGACTTTATATTTTCTGAATTAAAAGGAGCTTTGAACATAGCGAGTATTCTGGGCACAGAAACATTTCCGACCTCCGGAATAAAAGTCTGTTCGAGTTTAATAAGATTATTTTCCAATGTGTCTTTGGTAGAAAAAGAAACCGCAGCACCAGTAGCAAAATTTCCATACTTCGGCGAATACGGTCCTTTGAAAACTTCCATCTCACTCACTGCTTCCGGAATTAAAAAATGCAGGTCCATATAACCATGTCCGTGTCCATGACTAGGCATATTCACCGGAATGCCATCAACATAAGATGCCACATCTGTACCATGATCAGAATCAAAACCGCGAATGAAGATCTGTTCCGCTTTCCCACCGCCCGCATGTTGAGCAATGAATAATCCGGGAACTACTCTCAACATATCTTGTGCAGAATTTTTAGGCCTGTTCTCAAAATCAATTACCGATAAATGTTTTGATGATGCTGCGCTCACCGGTCGCTCTGCTGCGACAGAAACAGCAGGCAAACTTATCGATTTAACTATCATTTTCATTTCAATGATTGTCGTTTGGTCTTTAATGATCGTCACTGTTCGTGTTAATGTTTCATAGCCGGCTTTCGACAGAGTAACTTCATACGACGCTTCCTTTAAATTTGGAATTGAAAATTTGCCTTTCGAATCAGTGTGTGTATGAATTTCTGTGTCGTCTATCTTTATCAAAACATCTGCAAGAGGCTCGTCGGAAATTGAGTCTTTCAATAATCCGGTCAATTCCTGTGAGAAAGCGGTTATGGAATATTGTATAAGTAAGAGTATGATCAGGTATATTGTTTTCATTTGAACTTTTCTTTAAATTCTTCATTCAACTTTTAGTGGAATACATTATTAATTTAGATCTGACAAATTCTTTCTGAAATTTAAAATGACAGAATTAATACTCACGGCATTTAGTAAGTCAATAAATTTGACATATTAAATTTCTAAGATAAATTGCAGTAAAGTATAGTAGGAATAAGAACTCCATATCAGACAAATAGATCGATAGAACAATCTGCGATTATTATCTGCGTGATTTGCGATTCCGATAACTATCGGAACTGCGGAAAATTTTTAAACGGATTTTGGTGGCGGAATCAACAAGCCTAAATAACCTTCCAACGTATCCAGCGTTTTAAAGTGATTGAAAACAATTTTGGCAGATAAGAAAATTTTAATCAGAGGTGCGCCTTCATCAACACAAGCAAAAACAACATTGGAGGTGACCAATGATTCCGGGAGAGGTTTTGATTGTTTACTTTTTTCATGTTGACGGGCAATATCGCTCAATGCCGACAAAAAATTTGTGCGTGCAGGGAGTTCGGTGAGTTTATCATTCAGAGAGCTTTGTTCTTTCTTAAATACAAAAAAGTTGACCATTGTCGGAAAAACACCCCCGACAATGATCAACAGTTGACTCACTAAAAGAATTATTGCAATTGATTTACGCATGATAATAATACACCTGAAATAAATACGGGATAAAAAGCTTGCCGGATTTCGGGAAATGAAGTGTTTTTATTGAAAAATGTAGGGAAAGGGGGAATTAAAGTCAAAAATCAAAAGTAAAGTGTTTCGGGGTGATTTTTAAACACAATCCGGATTGCCATCGTCTAGGCGTCGTCTTAAATTAAAAAATAAATGAATAGTATTTCATTCAGTTGACATGAAATTATTGATTAGGCCCGTTAGGACCCTACTCTTGGTAACTCGTGGACCAAACAAGACCGCTAAGCACCCTTTAGGGGCGCACTCCTTAAACACACAGCTTTTTTCGACAACAAAAGCACGATTGTACATCAGGAATAAGCCGAATGTAACCCATATATGCTGGAACTTTTATGCAGTTACTATAAGGGACACACGAATTGTGTTTAAAGAGTGCGCCCCTAAAGGGCAATGTCATTAAGTTGTGTCTCATAATACCCTTTTATAGTTCAGTTCCGTTTGATATTTACCGGACAA
>JAYUWA010000512.1:0-3564 GCA_043753795.1 Bacteroidota bacterium
TGACGTGCAGATTAATCGAAGATTTCAAATGATTAGGTGCGCGTTGGTCCCTTTTTTTGTTTCTTTTTTTGGGCAATCATAAAGTGGATTTAAGGACAATTCAAAAAAAATTTAGAAATAGATTTTCAATAGGACAATAGTGATTACAAAGTCCGAATTACGAAACAAAAAAAAATCCCCTGAAGAACTTCTCCAGGGGATTTTTAATCTATGGTTTTTCGAATCTTGAAATACGAATTATTGAACTGCAGCTTTGAAAGATGCGTCGTTGAATAATTTAATAAATTCACGATCTTCTGCAGCTGCTGATTTCAATGAAGCATCTTTTGCGATTGCTGCTGTAAGATTAGAAACAACACCTGTGTTGTCACCTTTACGTGAAGAGATAACCGCTTTAAGGTACATTCCCATTGCAGTGTCTTTATCAGGAGAAGCATCGAGAGTGCTCATTGCACCATCTTTGTCACCTGCTAATAATTTCGCAAGAGCAGCATTGAAGCTGTTTACTCCAGAGTAGTTACTAACTGCGGCAGAATAGTTACCGTTACGGATATTGATGATTCCCATGTTCTCATTTACTTCAGAACCTGCAGCACTTGCTTCTGCATAAGCAGCAGATGCATTTGTGCGGTCACCTTTGCGGCTATATACAGCACCCATGTTATTTTTAACAACCGGATTGCTTGGGTTCAATTGATCAGCTTTTGAAAACTGAGTCATTGCTCCATCAACATCACCTGTAGAGAAAAGAACCATTCCAACGTTGTTAGCAGCTCTCCAGTCTTGTGGATAGATACGCTCAGCAGAACGATAGATAGAAAGTTTTTCGTTGTTATCAGTTGTCAATGTTGCAGCATAAAGCATTTCTTCAACACTTAAGGAATCCGGATTTGATTTTGCAAGTGCAGTAATCTGCTCATCAGACCGACCGACTTTTTCAGCGTTGATCGTAATTGCAGAACGACGTAATTTTGGAAGAACGCCTTCAGCGATCTCTTCATACGCTTTACCCATTTTCTTGATTTCCATTTCACGAGCTTCAGCATCTGAATTAGAAGCAACGATACGAAGGATCATATCTTTCTGAGCCATGTTTGAGTTTTGCATCAAAGCCTGGAATCCAGCCCAATCTTCATTCGTAGTGCTACGAGTGAATAGTGAACTGTCACCGCTGATTTTAATACGCTCTTTTGGCTTACGATCTTTGTTCATCATTTTCGTCATAGCATCTGCCATATATTTAGCAGCAGACTTCGAACGATTTTCAGCAAGATCAGCATTGATCGCTTCAGTTCCATCAGGAGAAGCATATCCCATGATACTTACACCTTTTACAGAGTAAGGAGCAACTGAAAGAGCTTTCATAGCTGAGTCAAGCATAGAAAACTGAACTTTGTTATTAATTTCGCTTTTCTTCACTTTGAAATTCTGATTTACATTTGATGTATTGATCAAATAGTAAATACCACCATCAAAGTTTGCAGGTGTAATTCTTTGGAAAGCATCTTTTCCAACGATAGCTTTTTCATCAGCTTTCACTAAAAGTGGAGTAACAATAGTACCGTCAGCAATTTTGATTGCTCCGATTTCTTTTGTTTTCTTACCTTTTGTACCGGATGATTTAGCCATCACATCAGCTGCTTTCATATCAGCCGTGTAAGCTATCTTGTCAGTGTAGGTAAAACTACCGCCTGCTTTTTCATTGATCTTAACACCTGCTGTTTGTGATTTCTCGCCAACAATAGTGACAGATTTGTAAGTGTGCTCAGCAGTAGAAGATTTAATAACCGGAGTTACTACAACATCTACTTTTTTGGCGAAGTACTTTGGAGGGTACGTGCCCTTAACTGCGATAGCAACGCTGTCGCCAAGGAGTTCTAGTGGATTAGGGGTTACTTCGTGTTTAACCTGGCTGTAGTTTTTGGCCATTTTCCCTAAGCCGTTACATCCTGCTACTGCTACTGCTAACAGTATGAAGGAGAGTGATTTAAGCTTATTCATTTCGAGTGGAGATAAAAATTAGTAGAGGTGAATTTTTTCGCAATATTGCAATTAATTTGTTTATAATGAAGGATTGTTAATTATTTTTTGAAGATCGTTTTCTTTCGTTTTCATCTAATATGATTTTCCTCATACGAATCGCCTTTGGAGTGACTTCCAGATATTCATCTTTTTCGATGTATTCCATTGCTTCCTCTAAAGAGAAATTTATTTTCGGTGTAATTCTAACATTATCATCACTACCTGATGCACGCATGTTCGTCAACTGTTTTGCCCGAGTCACATTTATAACCAGATCTCCCGGCCGAATACTCTCCCCTATCACCTGACCTGCATAAACTTCTTCAGCAGGATCAATAAAAAATCTGCCACGATCCTGAAGTTTATCAATTGAGTAGGCAGTTGTCTTGCCTTTGTCCATAGATAAAAGTACACCATTGATACGACTTGGTAAATCACCTTTCCAAGGTTCGTATGCTTTAAAACGATGGGCAATAATCGCCTCACCTTGGGTAGCTGTTAACATATTATTTCTTAGTCCGATCACCCCACGAGCAGGAATGCTGAATTCTAAATGCAAAATATCACCTTTTGGCTCCATGATCAGCAATTCGCCTTTACGTTGAGTTACCAGATCAATTACAGAACCTGAAAATTCTTCCGGTACATTGACCGTTAGCATTTCAATCGGTTCACATTTCACTCCATTAATTTCTTTCACGATTACTTGCGGCTGACCAACTTGTAATTCGTATCCCTCACGACGCATTGTTTCAATAAGGATCGATAAGTGAAGTACTCCTCGTCCATAAACATTATATGCATCCGGAGAAGCAGTTTCTTCAACACGCAAAGCAAGATTTTTTTCAATCTCTTTATAAAGACGTTCACGTAAGTGGCGTGATGTAACGAACTTTCCTTCTTTTCCAAAAAACGGTGAGTTGTTGATAGTAAAAAACATACTCATTGTTGGCTCATCCACGTCAATTGTCGGAAGTGCTTCAGGTGATTCAAAATCAGCAATTGTATCACCGATATCAAAACTTTCCAGTCCAACGATTGCACAAATATCACCGGCTTCAACAAATGTTTGTTTACTACGACCTAGCCCTTCGAAACTATGAATTTCTTTTACGCGAGACTTAAGAATAGTACCATCCCGTTTCATCAACGAAACCGGCATACTCTCACGCATTGTTCCACGGAAAACGCGACCGATAGCAATACGACCAACGAAACTTGAATAATCAAGAGAAGTGATCAGCATCTGCGGTGTACCCTGACGAACATTTGCAGGAGGACAATAATCAATAATTGTATCAAGTAAATCGGTGATATCTTCTTTCGGATTTTTCCAGTCTGTGCTCATCCAGCCTTGCTTCGATGAACCGTAAAGTGTTGGAAAACCTAACTGTGCTTCCGTAGCACCAAGATTATAGAACAAGTCAAAAACCTGCTCATGCACTTCATCGGGGCGACAGTTTTCTTTATCTACTTTATTGATCACAACAATTGGCTTTAAACCAAGAGCAAGTGCTTTTTGAGTAACAAAACGCGTTTGAG
>JAYUWA010000513.1:0-3560 GCA_043753795.1 Bacteroidota bacterium
GGCAACAGCATCTACAATTATAACTGAGAATGCTCAGATAAACATTTTAGTAGCTTCTACTATAAATGCTACATGTAATGGAAGTAATGATGCTTCGATAGATCTTACAACTACAGGAACGAATCCGCTGACATTTAACTGGAATCAGGGTGAAGCATTTACGGAAGACCTTACAAATATTGACGCCGGTCCATATACAGTTGTTGTGACTGATGGTGCCGGATGTACATCCTCATTGACAGTAAGTATTTCTCAACCACCGGCTATACCTGTTGATGCAGGTGTTAGTGCATCGGTCTGTGATGACGCCGATTCATATCAGTTAGATGCTACTTTGGCACCGGGAACTACAGGAATCTGGTCGACTACAACTATCGGAGTTACTTTCAGTAGTACTACAGATCCAGACGCAATGGTAATGAATTTGAATCCGGGACAAAGTTTTTTAACATGGACAGTTACTGATGGAACATGTCAGTCTGCACAAACGATTACTATTACTTATAATAATTCCATTTTTTCAGTTGCTGGAAATGATGTCGCAATCTGTGACTTTGGTTCTACTCAGTTGAACGGAAATTTACCCCACCCTTCATTTACAGGATTCTGGACTGGCTTTCCGGTTACTTTCAATGATTCAACTTTGTTCAATGCAACAGCTAATGCAAATGTGTATGGAACAAATGAACTTGTGTGGACGATTGTAAATAGTCAGTGTGTAGGCACAGACACACTATTGTTTACTGTTGATGAACCTGTAACAGCAGATGCCGGTCCTTTTGATATTGCATGTATCAATAACGGTGAAGTAGCCGCAGTTTCTCAATTTGTCGGATCAGGACAATGGAGTGTAAATATTCTGGATTCAACTGCTACAGCAACATTTGTTGATCCTACTGTAGAGATGACAGAAGTTAATAACCTTCATCTTGGATTAAACACTTTAGTGTGGACAGTTATCAATGGTGTTTGTTCTGCAAGCGATACTACTTCTTTGTACTATGATATTGCCTGTGAACTTGAATTGCCAACAGGATTTACTCCAAATGGTGATACTTATAATGATGGATATGAAATAAAAGGAATTGAAGGATATCCATTAAATGTATTCAGAGTATTCAACCGATGGGGGAATGAAGTTTACACAAAAGAAGATTACAAGAATACAGACTGGAGAGGACAAAATAAAAGCGGAAATGAATTACCTGAAGCTACTTATTTCGTCATCCTTGAAATTAAAAATACTGAGATCAAATTAAGTACTTACGTCGATCTGCGTAGAAATTAATCCAAAAATTGAAGCCACAAAAAATCTATAATATGAAGAGGATTTACATTTCAGCTTTGCTGATGTTTTTTAGTGTAGCCGGCTATTGTCAGCAAGACATTTTAATTAGCCAGTACATGTTCAATCATTTACTCCTGAACCCTGCTTATGCTGGAAGTAAAGATTACATGATGGCAACGTTGCTTTATCGAAAGCAATGGGTCGATTTCAAAGGTGCTCCGACAACACAAGTGGCTTCTTTGCATGGACCTGTCGGACTTTCAAAATTCGGTTGGGGAGCTTCGATAAGCCATGATAAGATAGGAGTTACTGATAGAACAGATGCGTATCTGAATGCAGCTTATCATTTGCCGGTTGGTCCGAAAATGAAATTAAGTCTCGGATTAAGAGGAGGTGGTGGCTATTACAGTTACAAAAACAGTGACCTCATTTACTGGGATGCAAATGATCCGCTTTTTGCAGGAGATAAAACAAGTAAGTTCATTCCAAACATAGGAGCAGGTGCATATTTATATACAGATAAATTCTACGCAGGTGTTTCAGTCCCGAATGTGATCAGTTACGATACAACTAAAGTTCTAAGTCTGAATATGAGCGGTAACGTTGTTCCTAATCAGGTGCGACATTATTTTGCAACAGCAGGTGTGGCCATTGAAGTAAATCCTGATGTAGTCATTAAACCAAGTGTGCTTGTGAAGTATGTGCAGAATGCTCCGATAGAAGCAGACTTCAACGTCAATTTTTTGCTTGCTCAGGTTTTGTGGGTAGGAGGTAGTTACCGAACAGGCGACAGCTTTGTGGCATTGCTGGAATTACAATTGACAAAGAAATTCAGATTGGGATATAGTTATGACTTTACTACTTCTGACATGAAAAATTATTCAGCAGGATCTCATGAGATCATGATTGGATACGATTTCGGATACGATATCATGAAAGTAAAAACACCACGCTATTTCTAATTATTTGTATATCACACATTGCATTAACAAAGCTTGTAAAACCACTAACGAATGAATAAAAAAATATTGTCTGTTGCTCTCATTGCTGTCGCTTTTCTTTTAAGTGGCTGCGCAAGTTATCAGATCAGACAGGGAAATCGACTTTATAAAGATCTTGCTTACAGCATGGCCATTGAAAAATATCAAAAAGGTCTGAGTAAAAAGGAAAATGCTGCTGCCCGAATTAATTTAGCTGAAAGTTACAGGAAGATGAATAATCTTCAGAAAGCAGAAGAGGAGTATGCAAAAGTTGTTTTACTGCCGGAAGCAGAACCTATCCATAAATTACGTTATGGACAGCTTTTGATGAGAAGCGGAAAATATGTCGTTGCCCGTTCATACTTTGAATTGTATCTACAGGCAAATCCGAATGATCAAGCTGTTGCCAAACTGAAATCAAGTTGCGATAGCATTGAGGTCTGGCAGAAAGATTCTGCTAAATATACGATGCAGTCTTCATCACTGAATACCGGTCAGAGTAACTTCAGTCCGGTCTGGTACAAAGAAGGAATTGCTTTTACCAGTGACAGAAATTCGAAGGCGAAAAATTATGCATGGACAGGTCGTCCGTTCCTTGAAATGTATTATTCAAAAGGAAATCTTGAAAATGGATTTGCAAATCCTACGCCGATAGGTGAAATAAACGGAGTCTATCATGATGGCCCTGCTACCTTCAGTTCAAAAGGCGACACAATGTATTTCACAAGAAATAACTATGTAAAAAAGAAAGTTGAGAAATCATCTGAAGATGTAGTGGACCTGAAGCTATTCAGAGTAATAAAAAAGGATACTTTATGGGCCGGCTTAACGGAATTTGAATATAACAGCAAAGAGTACAGTACAGGACATCCTGCATTGAATGGCGATGGAACAAAAATGTATTTTGTTAGCGATATGCCGGGAGGTTTAGGTGGAACGGATATTTATGTCGTAGAAAAAATGAATAATGTCTGGAGCAAACCTGTCAATCTTGGACCAAACATCAACACACCTTACAATGAGATGTTCCCAATGATCTGGAAAGATTCAATTCTTTATTTCAGTTCGGAAGGTCATTATAATATGGGTGGACTTGATATCTTCTGTAGCGGAAAAGATCAGACTTCGTGGAAGGAAGCGCGTAATATGGGTTATCCGATGAATACCAGTTTTGATGATTTTGGTGTAGCTTTGAATGATAGTGGTACAGCCGGAATTCTTTCAAGTAACAGGAATACAAAGAATACTACGCAGGATAATCTGTATACATTCACAATTAACGACCTTCGTTT
>JAYUWA010000514.1:0-10758 GCA_043753795.1 Bacteroidota bacterium
GGAGGGTTTTTTTTGAGGGTTAATTTCTGTTTAAAGGGAAAGTTAAGGAGATAAGTAACTTTAGACTAAGAATAAGTTTAGTTTAAGAGTAAGTTTAAGAGTAAGTTCATAGTATAAATAAACAGCCACCAATCTTTTCAGATGGTGGCTGTTTTGGACTATCGAGACACAGACCCTATAGTATCCATTAATTAGAATTACTTCATTCCGTATAATTCAACGGTAGCTTTTTCATCCTTGGTATTTGCAATTGATTTGTAAGTAAAGACAACTTTCTTAATTGAAACTGTTGCTTTAATATCAATCACACGGCTTTCTCCACCGGCTTTGAATTCATTTGTCAATGCAACTGTTTCCTGGCTACCGTCTTCGTAGTAGATCTCAAGATCAGAAATGTTCATTGGAGCATCTTTAACAAAGAGTTTAATCGCTTTGAACTGATCCGCTCCCATAACAACAAGTTCATCCTTTTCAGCTTTAAAACTTGCGGTTACTTCTCCGATTTTATGCCATCCGGCTTTATCGCTTACTATCACGGCAGGCTTTTGTGCATTTACTGAACTTGCAATAACGAATCCTATTAGTACAAATAAGGTTTTTAAATTTTTCATAATTACTTTTTGATATTATGGTTTGAATTAAATATTTGAATTAGTCAGTTTTTATAGATCAGAGACTCATCTCCATCTTCTTTCTTTTTGTATGGAGGTGGAACAACCGGTTCCGTGGCCTTTTCAGTTTTTCCTCTTGTTAGCCCTGTTTCTTGTTCTGTACCAGCAGGAATAGTCACTCCTTTTTCCGGTTTCTTGCTATTTTTATCTTCTTTCATATTTTTCAAGTTTTATGATCATGTAACAAATAAATAAAGTTCTATGCTACCTAAACGATGAATAAAGTGTTCAAATTGTCTGCTATTCGAAAACTTCAGATACACTCCTAAAAGTATTGCCTGAGGTCACGGAAACGCTAAGCTGAAATCTTCTTCAACTTACTTAGCATAATTTCTTCTGATGCATCATTGTGGTATATACAATGATAATACTCTTCAAGCAGAGGACAAGTACCTTTGAGATCGTTTATACTTTTAGCGGACCATTCAAGAAATATTTTTCTTCTTTCAATGTCCCAACCTGTGGGCGGACAACTTACCATCATTTCGACATTAGCGATAAGATCAGCAAGTCTGATAATATTGGCAGCTTCATTTAAGCCGGGATAACTTTCTTGAAAAACAACTTCTTTATTCAGAGTAAAACTTCTCTCCAAATTCAGTTTTCTGACTATTGCATAGGTACGAGGCCCGAAACGCAAATGTATGTCCACCGGTTTTACATTTGATCTACCAACCAGTTCATAAAGAATTGACGCACGGAGAATATCAATATCCTTGACTTCACCGATTGTAGTCAAAAGCGAACATACTTGAATTACATGATTCAAATAAGGCTCATCATTTTTTGTTGTTTCATACTTAAGTCTGTAGGAAGCAAATTCCATTGCTTCCAATAACAGTAACATGTTTTCATGTGTTTTCATGGTCGGCAAGAATAGGTCTTATTTATTGAAAGATGATTTTGAGTTTTATGTGTCATAAGTCTTATTTCATATCGATTGAAACATTACTTTCATGCTTTCTGTCGAATCTGAAAATTTGCATCATAGTAAGTGATAAAATTGCGCTTGCTCCTAGTCCTTCTGAAACCAAAATGAATCCGATTGCCAGATGTGGATACAATAATGGTTGCGGCAACTGCTCAAGTAAAAATGCAAATACAGCAGGATCAAAATAAGTGTAAAGCGCAAACAGAATTGCATACCAAGTTTGACCGAGAAGTCCGATCAAAAAACCAATCATTAGTCCACTGAAATAATTCAGGTGATACCCGTGATCCTGATATGCTGCTTTCACTCCGAAATATCCAACCGGGAATAGTACGATATAATTTAAGAATCGCAATTCTTCATTTACATAGAAGCCGGTAAAACGTGCAATTGCAAAAATCACTACAGCTAAAAAAGTATAAATAAAACTGTATTGGAAAGAATAGCTGAAATTTTCTCTTAATGTTAACTTTCTGTGGCGAATGTTTTCCATAATAAATAATTTTAACTCATTCTTTAAAAATTCCAAGCCATGTAAAATTGCGGCTTTTCATTGAAATATGTGAATCGGAAAGGACTAACATCATAAAACTGTATAAATAATTTCTCGGTTGTTCATCAGATAAACAGCATAAAAAAAGACAGTGCAAAATTTCAATTTTACACTGCCCCCACATGAACACCGACTAATTTATGAAATCGAGTTCATAATAGTTATTAAATAATCATGCCGTGAATAGTTATCTGAACCCTAGATTTCGCTTACTGTTATAAGGCGTCTGGTACTCTTTCTCCTCTGCGAAAAAAATATCTGCCAAAACCATTTCTGAATCGGGAACAAATTTATACCCAAGGTACATGCAAAGTCTTTTTACTTTATCAAGTTCAAGTTCCTTGAAATAATATTTAGCAATCAATCGGCCCTTTCGCAACAGAGTAGGTTCAATTGTACGGATGTCGTTATTAAAGGTGCAGATAATTTGAATATGAAAAAAGTCAGACAGCAATCCATCCGATAAAGTCAGAATGTTTGCAAGCACCTGATCATCGTCAGTATTTTTTTTCTTCAGTAACCAGTCAGCATCTTCAATTATCAATATTGAATCTTTATAGTCCCTGAGTAACACCAGAAATTCCGGATTTCCTATTTTCTTACTCAAGCTAGCAGGTACAAAGAGTTTTTGTTTATTTATTTCCCCTGCAAGATACCGAATGTAAGTGGTTTTGCCGGTTCCGGCTTTTCCATATAGAATTACAAGCCCTTTGTCATTGATCCGATTTAATCTGTCGACTAACATTTCATTCAACTGAAACAAATCGTCATTGTAATTCAATTCGATATTTGTGTATGAACGTTTCAGTACAATCGGAACAAACTCCAAATCGTCATCCTTATTCAACATCAGTAATCGTACACTTACATTCTCCTTATTAATAGGTAAATAAAACATTTTAACTTCTTCCAGAAGTTCCGCAACTTTAGTCGCAGGAACTTCATCAGAATAATAGAGATGAACATCGTATTCCAACCCTTCTTCACCGGAAGGAAAATCCAGCAGCAGATGATCATCTAAAGCATATGAACCATAAGAAGTTTCACTGTCCTCACCATTTATAGTATGAATGGTCGTTCCTAATACTTTGTGTTTGGGGATATCGTATTTGGCAGAAAGTTTATTCAGAAGATTTTTCCGGTCAATATTTTTGATCCAATGTCGATGGGGAAATTTGGAATACCGACGGTAGAAATAAACATAAGGATTGAATGAAGTTCCTTTAAAAAGAGGATCATCGTTCATTTTATCGTCACTATTGAAATTTAAATCTGCAGTTTTATCTTCCATAAATCGATTTGTAAATCGTCGGTTAATTCCGGTAATAAAACGAATCCCTTTGGATTATCGCCACAATTAGACCCCATTCAAAAAGGTAACCTTTAGAAAATTACTTAAAAAGCCAGACCAAACCCGGATATATTGAACTATTTTAATCGTTTTTGTTGCAATTAGTCATTTAACATTTACCTTTATCCAATCACGAATACAGGTAAAAAATGATCATAAATAGAAGAATATTCCTTGTGGATGATGATGAAGACGACCAACTGTTTTTTACTGACGCATTAAAGGAAATTGATTCAGGGATTCAATGTTCGGTTGCTAAAAACGGCAAAGAAGCTATTAAAATTTTAAAGGAACTGAATGAACTTCCTGATGTAATATTTTTAGATCTGAATATGCCGTTTATGAATGGCTTTGAATGCTTAAAGGTTTTAAAAACTGAAATTAAACTCAGTATAATTCCAATCGTAATTTTCACAACCTCCAATGACCCAAGAGATGTGCAATTAACGCATCGGTTAGGGGCGGAAGTTTTTTTATCTAAACCCAACGATTTTAACCAGCTCAAGCAGAAATTGGAGCAAATTCTAAAAATTAATTTCGAATTCTATACCCCGGAAATTTCACAATACAGTATTTAGTTAATGGGCATTTTTTTATACACGGCTTCTTCTGCGCGTAAATCTGAAATAGAAATGATATTTTAATGTTCTCATAATATTCCCCGGTTTTCTTTTCAGGAAATTAACCATTGGTGATTTCGATGCTTGAAATTCATCCCAAATTGCAAAAAGGATTGACGCAACAATTCCTAAGGCAAAAATTACTATGAGGAAAAATCCTGTGTATTCGATTATTGTTTGTAACATGTTCATTTAAATTTATTTATTATTGTACGATATGAGCGGAAGGATAGCGTTCTTGCCACACCTTTAGCGAAGACGCCTTGTTAATAATAATCATCGTTTTGCTGTCAAGTTTAACCTTGATGCGGCGAGATGTTTCTTTCGTGGCTTTTTTCATGATTATTTTTATAGAGTTTGACTGTATTTGTTTATAGAAAATTATATGCCACTGATTAAGTCAACTTAGCGATGGGTCAGGCCAATCTTCAAATAAACCGTACATATGATTTTCGCGGAGAAGCTTGTCACTCCACAGATGCTCAAAGGAATTGCTATAAAACTCAGGAAGACTAATCTTGCTGGTCCACCATTTTCCCTGATTAATCTCTTCGATCAAAGATTCATAATCCCAAATAACTTGTCCCACATAAAATCTAAAGTCATCGAGACTTAACATGCCAGACTGACTCATTTCGGTTAAGTATTCATAATCCCCACCAAAGTAAAGACCATTTCCAAGTTCGATAGCTCCGGGAATATCATCGGAAGAATGAATGCAAGAAATTCCATCCACAGCATTTAGTCCGCCAAAAAAAAGTGGTGCATTATACCCAAAGTCCGGTACTACATCATTTAATGAGATCGACGAAGCTTTATTAAGAATGATGCCCTTTACTTTATGATATTCGTGTCTGAAGATTAGCACTACAGATCTTTTATATAATTCATTTTGCCAAAAAGGTTGTGCAACCAGAATGGTGCCTTTAGAAATACTTTCTAAGTTGGTTATATTTATCTTGCTATATTTCATACTAAATAGAATTAAGATTATACTTTTGGTTTAAGAAAACTTCATGCCTGCTTTTTTCAATTAGCAATCCTTAAAAAAGCTTTAAAACAAACCAAAATCACTATCTACCTGTGAAAAATATTACCGATTATGGAGTCAACTTAAGAGTGCAATTTTGAACTCGCTTTTAAATATTTTCTGATCAACGATAATACATTACTGCCGGTGTTGATTATTGCTTCTGAAATACTTGAAGCAGAAATTCCCCAATGCCTAGCCCAGAAATTTATATCGTATGTAAAATTTATTCTTAGCCTCCTGTAGTCATATGATGATGATTTTGTTTTCATAACAATTGTTTTTATAAAAAATTCAATATCTGTGCCGATTCAAAATTTTCAGAAATGAAGTTTTAAACCGATTGTTCACAACTCTGAAAAAAGTTCAAAATAATTTAATATTTAACTTTTACTGGTATATAAATAGTATTGTTATGTTGAAACATATATACCATGAAAGCAATAAGAAAAACAGGAGAAGCAGTTCGGGATAATCAATCTAAAATAGCTGCTTACAAAAAGATCGATAGATTATTGAAAAAGCACTCAATTATTCAGGAAGAGGTTAGCATATCGGGTGAAAAGCAATTGAGAAATTTAAAAAACCTTCACGACGGGTTGTAATGTGAATTAATGAATATGTTTTTTCAGGTATTTCTATTAGTTACCGGAAAATAGATGGAGAAGATGGCACCAACGCCGGGGTTACCTATAGCCTTGATAACACCATTGTGATTCTGAACAATTTTCTTGCAAATAGCTAATCCGATTCCCGTCCCACTATACTCTGCTCTGCCATGCAGACGCTGAAATAGTTCAAGAATTTTATTCTCATACTGTTGTTCGAATCCTATTCCATTATCTTCAAAACTTATTTTCCAATAGGAAAATGTTGGATCCAATTCAGCTCCATTATCCATCGCTGTTTTAACTACATCAACAGTTATTTTCACAATTGGGGGAACACCGGGTTTATTGTATTTTATTGCATTCCCTATTAAGTTTAAAAATAATTGATGAATCTGAACAGGAATCACAGGTATTGTTGGCAATACATCAGAAACAAATGTAGCCTGTTTTTCATCAATATTTTCTTTCAATGCAACTTTTACTTCATTGAAAATAATATTCAAGTCAGTAACTTCGAAAACCTGAGCTTGTGAATTCGTTCGTGAGAAATTCAATAGAGCATCTATAAGATTTTGCATTCTGTTTGCAGCAGAAACGATTCTTTCAAAGTAATCTTTTGCAGTAGCAGAAAATTTCTCTGCCTCTACTTCAATAATGCGATTCGAAAATCCCTGGATCTTTCGAAGCGGTTCCTGCAAATCATGACTGGCAACATAACTGAATGAGGCAAGTTCTTGATTACTTTGCTCCAGTTGTCTGTTCCTTCTTTCCAGTTGTTTATTGGCAGTAGCTAATTGCTCCGCTGTCTTGACGATATCAGTAATATCTGTCATAGATGCAGAAATTCCATTATTCAATTTATTCAAAGCTACCTTATACCATCTTTTGACACCATTATTTTCATAATCAAAATCGAATTCCAGATTTTTTCCGCTCTTTAGCACATTTATAAAATTGTCGTAGATACCTAATTTTATAGCGTTGGGTACAGCCTGTAAGAGTGTACTGCCAACTTTAAACCGTGAATAAACAACGCCTAAATCTTCGCTACTCTTATTAGCATGAATAATTTTAAAATCTTTTACTCTTCCTGCTTCAGTGATTGCATCGTATACCACAATACTACTTGGTGTTGTGTCCAATACATAATCAAGAAAATGTTTTGATTCATCCACTTCCTTCTTTAAAATCATCTGTTCTCTTAGTTGTCGTTTTATTCTGAGAAAAGAAAAAATTAGCACGCCTAGGGTAAGAATAAAAAATATAAAAGCATATAATGGAGTAATTATGTTATCCATATTTCGCTCATCAATTCTTCTCTGAAGGATCTCATCCTGAAGCACCATTATTTTTGCAACTTCAAGTCTTAGCGAATCCATTAATAGTTTACCATGAACCAATAACGGAAGATACTCCCGTTCTCCAGTTTTATTAGACCTGCTATCAATATAAATGAGAACATTTAGAGCGTTCAATCTTTTAACGCCTAATTCTCTGATTCTTTCAACTTCCAGTTTTTGCTCTTGAGAATCATCCAGCATTGCTTTCAGCTCAGTAATTTCTTTTTGAAATTGATCAGTTGCGATCGCAAATGGTTCCAGAAAAATAGAATCGTGACTTAATAAATATCCTCTTTGACCAGTTTCTGCATCTTTAACTGAAGACAAAATCCGCTCCAGCTTTAGCTTTACTTCATTGGAATTGGTTACCCACCGTTCCGATTCACTCAGGCTATTGATTTGTTGATACAAAAAGTAAAATGAGATCAAAAGCAATAGTCCAAGCCAGACGAATAATAAATCGGAAAGAACAATCTTAAGGTATTTCATAAGTGATATTCGTAGAACACGAAGTTAAATAAAATACCTGTAGTTCGGGCAAGCACATTTTTTACTTCTTCAACCACGTTTTACAAAACAATTGTACCATCGTCGTCGGTAGGCAGTGGAGAATTATTGTTATTTCCTTCAACAGAAGATTTTAAACCTTTGCCCTTTTCGTTGGATTGAACTTGTGTCGAATTCAAATTTTTCTGTGGATCTCCGTAAACAGAATCCTTTTTATTCGATTTATCCTCAGCTTCTTTTTCAGATTCGTTTGTCCCATCTTTGTTTTTACCTGTATCTTTGACAGGATCAGGAACGACTATTTTTTCTGCAGAGGCTTCACTGTCTTTTCTGATAGCTGCATCTATGCCCGGCTTTTCTCCGGCTGTTTTTTCCATTTTTTTCATCTTTGCGACTTTCAAGCACGTCTGCAAAAGTTGTTCCTAATCAATTCTTAGATTAATTTTATAATATGAGGCATTGATTACACAAAATTTAAATGAATTCGTCGTAGGATTGCATATTATGACAGTATTTTATAATTTAGCAAAAAAATCCATGAGAAAACTTCTTACACTGATTCTGGTAATTCTTTCGACTACAACTTTTGCGCAAACTCCAACTGTTTTCGGAGATTCAATGTTATGTCCAAATTCAACCGGATTAGTTTCTACTCAAACGTACGATTCATATCAGTGGTTTGTACGATACTTTGGTTCATCGACCACTACACCTATTGCCGGAGCAAATTCTGAAACGCTTGTTATAGATTACAGCAATTATGCTCCATCATATTTATCAGTTGAAGTTACTCTTGGTGGAAATGATTCCATCTCACCGGAATTTTTTGTAGATGGATATGCATTTGCAGGATTTACGGTTGCATCATCCGGAGAATTTACAATTGGTCCGCTTGGAGAATCTGTATTATGTCCGGGAGATACAATGTTCTTTGAAGTATTGTTGCCCTACGACACCAACATTACATGGTATTTAGATGGAGATACGATTCAAGGCATTTCTTCAACAATTCTTCCTGTAACTGGTCCAGGGAATTACTATGTAACAGGAGCACCAAACGTTTGTCCTGATTTCATTCAAGGTCCCGGAGTAACGCTTGAAGTAATCGACTGTACTGTTGGAATTGATGAAAACGCTTCTGAACAATTTAGTATATACCCAAATCCGGCTGATAATTATTTACAAATAAGAAATGGAAAAATTGGTGGTGAGTTTATTATTCATGATGCAATAGGAAAAGTTTTCATGAAAGATAAAATTTCTTCTGCACAAATGACTCTGAACATTGAATCACTCTCTTCAGGTTTATACTTTATAAAGTCAGATTCACAAACACGAATCCTGATTAAAGAATAACGGATCTTTTTTGCGTATTGCATAGGTTTTTTATCATTTCAAATTATTGATTCAGTACCACACTTTCATGTAGGATTAATTCAAATTGGATTAATTCTCCCTTTATTGTTTTATTACTAATTTTAGAAGACGACAACATAGATTAAGAACTCGTTAACTAACCATTAACTGTAATCTCTGTTTGATTGACGTAAGTTCGCATTATAGCCACCCTATCATGAAAAGATCTATACTTACCTCCGTCTTTTGCTTCTTTCTTTTGATCAATTTTTCGTTTGCCAAGCAGCCCGGCATTAAAGGGATCATTAAAAATTCCAATCAGGAACCTGTTGAATTTGCGAATGTAGTTTTAATTCAAGCTGATGATAGTACGATAGTAAAAGCCGGGCTTACCGAGACAGATGGGACTTACAGCTTTGAAAATATAGAAGCCGGCAAGTACAAGTTACTTGTTGTGCAATTAGGTTTTGACAAACACTATACCGATGCTTTTGAACTGAAAGAAAGTTCCGAACAAATGGTTTTAACTCCTGTGAGTTTGAAAGAGAGTGCAATTAATCTCAAAGAGGCAACCATTACTGCACAGAAACCTTTCATTGAACATCACATCGACAAGACTGTAGTAAATGTTGAAAATAGTATTGTCAATGCCGGAAGCAATGCCATTGAAATTCTTAAACGATCACCCGGTGTTACTGTAGACAACGAGGGCAATATTCATTTGAGTGGCAAAGAAGGCATAAATGTTATGATCGATGGCAAAGCAACGTATTTATCTGCTAAAGATCTCTACGAAATGCTGAAGAATATGAACAGTGATCAGCTAAGTAGAATAGACATTATTACAAATCCATCTGCCAAGTATGATGCTGCAGGCAATTCAGGTATTATTGATATCAGGTTAAAAAAACGACAGGATGTTGGACTGAATGGACGTGTAAATGGAAGTTATGGGCAAGGCGCATATCCTGATGCGGGGGGTGGATTGAGCCTGAACTTCCGAAAAGAGAAGTTCAATCTTTTCGGAAGCTATGATTATACCCGGGGTTTTTATTATACCAGAACAACACTTGCCCGTCGTTTTTTCAGTGATGGTAGCAATACATTATTTGATCAGAGCACATGGAATAAAGGAAACTATACAAATCAGAATTTCAGAGGCGGAATTGATTATTATCTGGATAAAAATCATTCTATTTCTGCTGTTCTTCGTGGCAATTACAACACAAATTATGACAGGACCACAAGTACAACATTGATAAAAAGTTTAAGTGAAATAGCAGATAGCAGTTATGTCACAGACAATATCAACAATAGTAAATGGAATAGCATTACAGGAACGTTAAATTATCAATTCAAAATAGATTCGCTGGGAAAAGAACTTTCAATTGATGTCGACAAAGCTACATATGATAATGCAAATAATTTTACATTCCTGACCCAGTATTACGATGGTAGTAATGCCAATGTAAACACCGAATATGCAACCAATAATCAACCTGCAGCAATTGACATCTTGAGTGCAAAACTTGACTACACTCAGCCATGGAAGAAAATCATGAAGATCGATGCCGGTATGAAAAGTAGTTTTGTTACAACTGATAATGATGTTCGGTATCTCAATTTTTACAATGGAGAAGGTGTGCCGGATACAGGAAAAACAAATCATTTCAATTACAAAGAAAATATAAATGCTGCTTATGTCAACTGGACCGGACAATTCAAAAAAGCCGGATTTGAAATTGGATTGAGAGGAGAGCAAACTGTTTCAGAAGGCGAACAGTTAGT
>JAYUWA010000515.1:0-3552 GCA_043753795.1 Bacteroidota bacterium
GGGCACGCAGGCATACAGGACAAATTTTGTTGCAACGGATGGAAGCAAAGTTGCTCCTGCTATTTGCTATGAATCTATTTACGGTGACTTCATGGGTGGGTACATGCGCGACAGTGCTCAATTTATTTCAGTGATCACAAACGATGGTTGGTGGGAGAATACTCCGGGATACAGACAACATATGAATTATGCACGAATCCTTGCCATTGAATTCAGAAAAAATGTTGCCCGCTCAGCAAATACCGGTATCAGTTGTTTTATCAATCAACGTGGTGATGTTTCACAGCCAACTGCATGGTGGGTCGAAGATGCCATTCATGGAAAAGTCTTTAGAAACAAAACCGTCACTTTCTATGCCCGCAATGGAGACTATATCGGTTTCATTTGCGCTTTCCTGACTTGTTCGATTTTGCTTTACTTTGGGTTTAAGAGGATTTTGCACTTGTTTTAGGTAATGGTGGTTAAATCAGATCAAGGGTCAAAGGTCAAGGGTCACATACTGCAATTAAAATGTACTCCTTATTTATACCTATGAATTTCTTAACCATGGTTGACTTATTTACAAGTGGATAAATACTAATTACTAATCAGAGTTTTTGCTTTCATCAATTGTCCTTTGACCCTTGACCTTTGACCCATTACTTTTATTCTCTTTGTAATTTGCTCAAATCTGAAATACCACCTATCAGATAAAAACCTTCCGATTTCTCCTCAAATCTCACTAACTTCGCCTTTCATATTTTCCCGCTTTTGGGTCAGTAATTTTTAGTAAATAATCTATGTCTTCATACGACGTTATTGTAATTGGTTCCGGGCCAGGTGGTTATGTGGCGGCTATTCGGTGTGCTCAGCTTGGTTTGAAAACTGCCGTAATTGAGAAATACAATTCATTGGGCGGAACATGCCTGAATGTAGGTTGTATTCCATCAAAAGCATTACTCGATTCTTCCGAGCATTTTCATAATGCAGTACATACATTTTCTGTCCATGGAATTATGCTGAAAGATCTGAAAGTTGATCTTCCAAAAATGATTGCCAGAAAAAACGATGTCGTAAAACAAAATGTTGATGGCATTAATTATCTGGTGAAGAAAAACAAGATCGATGTATATACCGGTGTTGGAAGTTTTGATTCTGCAAATAAGATCAAAGTGACTTCAGCCGGGAAAGATGTTGTAACATTAGAAACAAAAAAAGTAATCATTGCAACGGGTTCAAAACCAGCAACGCTGAAAGGAATTGAGATCGATAAGAAACGCATCATTACTTCGACTGAAGCATTGAACCTTCCTGAAATACCTAAACACCTTGTAATTATTGGTGGTGGCGTCATCGGACTTGAACTTGGTTCTGTTTATGCGCGTTTGGGATCGAAGGTTTCTGTTGTTGAATTTACAGATTCAATCATAGGAACAATGGATCGTTCACTGGGAAAAGAATTACAAAAATCATTACAGAAAATTGGATTCGAATTTTATCTGAATCATAAAGTAACGGACGTAACATCAAACGGAAAAAATGTTTCAGTGAAAGCTGAAGCATCAGGCGATAAATCGCTGGCACTTGAAGGTGATTACTGTCTGGTAAGTGTTGGAAGAAAACCATATACCGACGGACTACAACTCGACAAAGCAGGAGTGAAAACAGATGACCGTGGACGTGTAGAAGTGAATGAGCACTTGCAGACAAGTGTAGCGGGAATTTATGCCATTGGTGATGTTGTTAAAGGTGCTATGCTTGCTCACAAAGCAGAAGAGGAAGGAATCATGGTTGCAGAAATTATTGCAGGACAGAAACCACATATAAACTATTTGCTGATTCCGGGTGTTGTATATACTTGGCCGGAAGTTGCGGCTGTTGGTTATACTGAAGAAGAATTAAAAACTCAAAAGCGTGACTACAAAACAGGAAGTTTTCCTTTCAAAGCTAGTGGTCGAGCACGTGCAAGTATGGACATGGATGGATTTGTAAAAGTACTTGCCGATAAAAATACAGATGAGATACTTGGAGTTCATATGATCGGTCCACGTGTGGCTGATATGATCGCTGAAGCAGTGGTTGCAATGGAATACAGAGCATCGGCAGAAGACATTGCACGTATGAGTCACGCGCATCCAACATATACAGAAGTTTTCAAGGAAGCGTGTATGGCAGCCACTGATAGTAGAGCTATCCACATTTAATCACCGTATAGAATAAATTTATGAAGACTGGAGTACTGATCGCAAACCTGGGAACGCCTGATAGTCCGGCAACTTCTGATGTCAGAAAATACCTGAGTGAATTCCTGAATGATCCACGTGTTATTGACATTCACCCGATAGCACGAATGCTGCTTGTCAATCTGATCATCGTTCCGTTCAGAAGTTCGAAATCAGCAAAACTCTATAAAGAGATCTGGCGTGAAGATGGCAAGTCTCCGCTACTCTATTACAGCGAACGTCAACTCGAACTACTTTCTAAATCGCTGGGCGATAAATTTGATGTGCAAATGGCAATGCGGTATCAGAGCCCGTCATTAGATAAAGCACTTGATCATTACAAAAAACAATTCTACAAAAAGATAATTGTTCTTCCGCTTTTTCCGCAATATGCTTCTGCATCGACAGGATCAGTACAGGAGAAAGTAATGAGTATTGTTTCTAAATGGGAGATCGTTCCGGAAATTGAATTCATCAACAGTTTCTGTGATCATCCTGATTTTATTCAGGCATTTGCGGAATTGGGTAACAAACACAATCCTGCAAACTACGATCACATTCTGATGAGTTTCCACGGACTACCGGAACGACAGATCAAAAAAGGTGACAAATTTGATCATTGTCTGAATGACGGATGTTGTGATACTTTGAATGATAAGAATGCCTTTTGTTATCGTGCGCAATGTCATCAGACCGCCCGTAAAATGGCAGAAGCGATGAACATTCCGAAAGAAAAATATACCGTGTGTTTTCAGTCGCGTTTAGGGAAAGATCCTTGGATAAAGCCTTATTCAGATATGATCGTTAAAGAACGTGCAGCAAAGGGTGATAAAAATTTACTGGTCTTCGCTCCTGCTTTTGTCAGTGATTGTCTTGAAACAGTTTATGAGATCAGTGTTGAATACGGTGAACTTTTCAAAGAACACGGTGGTGAAAAAGTACAGTTGGTTGAAAGTTTAAATGATTCACCGAAGTGGATCGAAGCCATGAAGAATATCATTCGTCAATGACCGATGAGAAGGGAAACGCTAACTTGTCCGGCAGAAAATATTTCAGCCAAAAAATTACTGCACTGGGCAAGCCGGCATGATGTATTCACTTTATTAAATAGCAATTCCGATTCATATAATCTGACAGACAACTACAGCAAAATTGACTTGCTGCTTGCGGTTGACGCCATTGAAATTTTTAAAGAAGAAGATATTTTTCGTGTTTTAAAAAATATTTCTGAAAGCAATGACTGGCATATTTTGCATTTGTCGTATGATTTGAAAAATAAAATTGAAGCGCTTTCTTCTACTAATCCGGATCATCTGAATTTTCCTGAATTTATTATTTATCGTCCGGCAAT
>JAYUWA010000516.1:0-3549 GCA_043753795.1 Bacteroidota bacterium
CAAAGTAAATTACCTGTTGAATCTGCACTTATAATAAACAGTTCGACATTATTGAATTGATCAATTGTTTTTCCTGTAATATTAAGTCTGCCATTCTGAAATACTTCGAGTGATGTTGGAATATTTTCATGTGTAGTTGTCAGATTCTTTCTCCATACTACATTTCCCAATGAATCAATTTTCATCAAGCAAACTTGTGTATGTCCAAGTGTATCGTATGATTGTCCGCAAATTACAAATCCATCATCAAAAGATTTTATCCGGATACCACTTATTTCAGTAGCATAATCATAAATCGATGAATCAACTACAACTCTGGCCGAATCCACTTTTCTGATAAATGTTTTCGTAGCTCCGTTCACAACTCCAACTCCCAGAACATAAAAGTGATCATTCTTAAAAACAAGATCTCGCACAGAATAAACATCAGGTATCCGCGCGAAATCTTCTATACGAATAACATTTCCTGCTGAATCAACCTGGAAAAAGAAGGTTCCTGTTGAAGTCAGGTTATCTGCAAATCCGGTAATGACATTACTATTGCCAATTACAAGTTTTGTATTCTGGAAATCTTTCAGCGAATCTGAAATAGTTGCAGTCCAAACTTCAAATCCTGTTGAATCAACATACCTGATGTCAACTTGCTTTCGTACAGTTGTCGGTGTAAAGAAATCGTATGTGACAGGAAAAACAAAACCATTTCTATATGGCGTTAGTTCACCAACAATTTCATCCAAAGTTCCATTTGAAAAATAATTTGTATGCAGAATATTTCCAAGCTGATCAAATTGAGTCAGACTTTCAGTTGAAAGACACAATCCGCAATCGTCAGACAAAGAAGTTACATAGAATTTTCCATTTAATTCAGCGATAGAAACACCATATTGTTTCATCCCTATCTGCAAGTACGACCGTTCGAAATTAGTCTGAGCGATAAGTTGCGAACAATTGTAAAACAACAATATGAAACAAAGAATTTTAAACCTCATAGTACCATGAATTTTGCGCTGCTAAATCTATTGAATTTATCAGTTAAACTACAAAAATAAATTCCTTTCGACAAATTATCTAAAGCTATCGATCCTGTGATCGAACCGCTATAGATCAATTTCCCACTAAAATCAAAAATGCTTACACTCTCATATTTTTCAAAATTCGGTATGATCAATTCATTTGCGGCAGGATCATAGTGAAGCTGAATTTCATTTTCTTCCCTCTGATTTTGCTCGCCTTTCCTATAAATATTATGGTTAATTAAAATAGATGATGTAAACCACATAAATCCACCGATCTGATTATCACCATTGGTAAAATTACACCCACAATTCGAGCATGACGAAGAAGATGCAGCTAACAAGTCAGTATACCATGCATTCTCAACATCGGCAAGAGTGACCATATGCGTTTGAAGGTGGTTCCCTAAGAAATCTCCCCAATAAAGTGGCGTGATTGGATAATTGACACAAGGGACTTTAGGAAATGCAGGAGATTCAGCAGACATCAGGTTGAGGATCTCCGTACTGCTCCTACCCGACGGCTGACCAAGCCAATAAAGGTTATCGCAATTATAACCAAACAGCACATTTGGATTCTTATGATAATCCACCAGCAATATTCTATCGACCAATGTAAGATCAATTTCATCTGCCTGCAATTGCGGATCAGGAACAGTTACTAACGGGGAGGTAAATTCTTTTATCCGAAGTTCCATTTCAGATCTTAGACTTCCATACTTTCCTGCACAGATAACATTTCTTCTGATAAAATTCATCAGTTCCAGAAGATCCTGATAGGCGTAATGTTCTTTGGAATAAACTGCATCATCACGATATGCAGGATGATCAGTATAAAATGCAGAAGTCCAGTATTCATATTCTACACTGATGTAATCAATATATCCTCCGAAGTATGCTAATGCAGAATTATAGTTTGCAATTCTGACTGCTGCTTTTGCCATTTCTCCTTTAAGTAATTCCTTTCCTTCTGAAGCCTGACTAACGTTGGCGACTCGCATGGCATCCGGCGGAAAGCAATCTGTGCGTACTGCTAACTTTCTCCAGTTAATTCTTGGTGTAAAAGTATGCTGAACAAAACTTTTATCGCTAATCACAATTCCTACTTTAATATTTCTTGAATGCGCTGCATTTACAAAATAAAAAATGTCGAGTTCAAAAGCAGGATCACCGATCACATAACCGTTGGGAAAATGTGCTGAGTTAGAATTATGATCGAGGCCAAACAAAGCAACATAAGTTATATTCCTGCTTTGGATCTCATCGAGAAAATCCAGTGCCGGAAAAAGATTACCAATGTGGATCTGATAGATCAGGTCCTGAGCACAATCCACATAGGTGCCTCGAATGCCAATGGGAGGTTGAGATTGTGATAAAGCAGAAATGGAAATCAGAATACTGCTGAGTAAAGAAATTAATTGTTTCATTTGATACGGGTTTACAAATTTTTTTATGCAAACCTAGTGTCAAGTTGTTTTTTCTACAACCAATATAAGCAGGAACTTTTATGCGGTATTTGAAAATAGACTTATACCTATACTCACACTCACGCCCCCTTAGATTACTCGTAAACTCCTGAAGTCATCACACTCTTCGATTCAACATTCAGTTCTTGCACAACTGTATAAACAGCTATACTGATAACAGATGCAAAGAAGCACCAGACAGAAACAAGATAATCATTGTAAAAAATTGTTGTGAATACATAAGAGATCAGAATTGCCATTCCAAGCATCCACATTTTTTTTATCCTTGTAAAAAATGGCGGAAAGACAGTTGCCAAAACATACAATATTCCGCAGATCAATGCGACTGAAGGCGGATACGATTGATCGTAGGCAATGTGCATTCCGTCGATTCGCGGATTCACAGGAAAATTCAACAGACAATAACCGAGATATAAGGATACACTACTCCCGCAGAGTAATAATATTTTCCCAAAGATATTTCGTTCACTCGCGGGTTTTATCATCATCACAGCGAATGGAACCCAAAATGGCCATACGATTTGCGCGAAAAATATAAACAAGAAAGTCATACTCATTTTAAATTCCGCAAAAGCTGGTCTGGTCAATGACAACCAGAGAAACCCTTCTGAGAATTGTTGGATGGCAAAAATAACAGGGATACTTGCAAAGAAAAGCTGTGATGGTATTTTCACTTTCCGGACACAAATAGCTCCAATTACTGTCAAAACAGTTCCGGCCGTGAAACTGGCATTTGCGGAAAAACACATAGACCGATTTTTTCTTAAAGCTATCAAAATATACTGAACTAAACTAACTTTTTACATTCGCCTGACAGCTTGAAAACTTTGAACTTAGCTTCAAAATGATTGAGATTTATTTGTATTTTTAATTACCAAAAATAAAAACGAAATCTTATGTCAAAAAAAATATTCCTTTTACCAATTCTTACATTTCTCCTGGTAGCATTTAATGCTGCAACCACAACATGGAAACTGGATACATCACATTCACATCTTGGATTTTCAGTAGGCCACCTTTCTGTTTCTGAGATCAAAGGTTCTGTTGTA
>JAYUWA010000517.1:0-3547 GCA_043753795.1 Bacteroidota bacterium
TAGTGGGCTCTTTTTTTTCATGATGATTTATTTTAAAGTTCAATCATGAAGGTACACATTGCAAAGCTACTCCGGCGAGAGCCGGGGTTTTGTGCAACATTTGGCTTTACGAATCTAGTTTCTGTTAGCCTGCCAAATTGTGGGCTTGACGAAACAGGTTGGTGTAATGTTGGAATTAGAAGTGCCAATCTCAGCTCCAAGCTGTCCTAAATTACTTAAACTAATTGTTACTTTATTAATTAAAATCTTCTTATAATAGATCCTTGACATATTAAACTCTATTTTACGAAGATATAAATTTGTTTTTGCGTAAGCAAATGGAATATTTCACCGTTTTTTTTAGCTTTTATAGTTTAAGAGTCAATATAAGTTGCCCGCCAAGCCCTTGCTGAATTATTTTCATGAGCGTCGAAAGCCTGATGTCGGATGCATTGTTCTCAATGCGAGAAATGTAAGACTTGTTTGTTCCGCATTTATCGGCAAGCTCTTCTTGTGTCATTCCTAGTTTGGTCCGCGCTTCTTCAAGCAAAACACCAAGATGAAATGCTTCAAATTGTTGTTCCCAAAGCTCTCGTTTAGGTTGACCTTTTTTACCATACTTTTTATCAAGTATCCGGTCTAATGAAATAATCTTACCTTTTGTTTTCATTTTGATATTCTTCCTTTATTTTAATCGCCTTTTCGATTTCCATTTTTGGGATCTTTTGCGTTTTCTTTTGAAATGCGTTTCCAAGAACAACTAAATTTCCTTTGTCGAAAAATGAGAAAACACGATAAATATTACTCCCAACTTCAACACGAATTTCATAAAGGCCTTTCGTCCCTTCCAAGTGTTTGAAATACTTTTCAGGAACCTTTTGAGTCACTTCAATTAATTTAAGTGTCCATTCTATTTTAATTTGAACTTGGTCCGGTAACCCTTTGTAAAAATTTAAGAAGTAATCCTTATAGGCTATTACTTGCCTGATTTTTTGTTGCATTGTAAAGTTAACTAATTAGACAACTAAATCAAAATATATTTTCAAATTTCCCCCAAATCATCCATCGGACTCCTCAATTGATCGAATCCCTTTAGCGTAATGTGTGTGTAAATTTCAGTGGTTTTAATGCTTTCGTGACCAAGCAGACTTTGTATATACCGAAGGTTGGTTCCTGATTCAAGCAAATGAGTTCCAAAACTGTGTCTCAAGGTGTGAATACTGATTTTCTTTTTAATACCTGCCTTCCGGGCTGCATCTTTTACAATCTGCTGAGCACTCCTTTTAGAATATTGACCGCCATCAGCACCTTCAAATAGCCATTCTTTCGGTTGATACTGCTGAAAATATCTCCTGAGTATTTCCAAAACTCGTTCTGATAATATGGTCACCCGATCCTTCTTGCCTTTGCCTTGCTGTACTCTTATTTGCATTTGAACAGAATCTAAATCTTTGATCTTTAATCCGACTATTTCACTTAGCCTCAAGCCGGAGGAATATACCAGCATTACTAATGCTTTGTGTTTTAGGTTATCAATGCATTTCAAAAGTTGTTTCACTTCTTCCTGATTCAAAACCACAGGAAGTTTCTGCTCTTTCCTTGGCCTGTCAAGTAAATATATTTTCCTATCTCCGTTTAACACACGCTCAAAATAAAATTTGATTGCATTGATTGCCTGATTATGATAGGACGAAGAGACTTTTCGATCTATAACTAAATGCTGCATATATTTTGTGATCTGATCTTGTGAAATATTTTCTAACGGAAGATCTTTATAATAATTACAAAATTGCTCAAAGGCCGATGAATAAACCCTTACGGTATTTTCGCTATTGTGTAACTCTTTCAATTTTAAAATATACTCTTCAGGACATTTTTTGTAATCTTTACTACTACGATCTAATTTGTACTTCGTGAGTGTACTTGCCTTTTCTATTTCATAAAGAAATTTTAAATTTTTTCCTTTGGCAAATTCTTCCAGCTCCTTTAGATAACTTTCCTGGAATGGAATACTTTGATATTTTAATTTCGAATTCCAACTCGAATACGGATAGGATCGCAATTTCTTAAAAACGTCTTTGTCATATGAAAAGTAAATTTTTAATCTTCCATTGTTCGTTCTGACAACAAGTAACTGATCTTTTTCTATTTCGCGATTTTCGGATGTACATATTATAGGAATTTCTTCATTGATCTCTATTGATAGGATACGTTCTTTAAAATAATCTTTAATCAATTCGAGATTCTTATCATAGTTTGGAATCACCCAATAGTAATTCTTCTTGTCCCAACGACTAAATCGAAATGAAAGTATGAATCGCGTGTCGGATTCACTTTTCGGCAACTTGACCACTATTTTCCTGCCACTAACAATTATTGAAACATTTCTATTTTTAATTACGTTATCTACTTCCGGATCATTTTTGACATTTTGTTGATTCAGGTTTTGTTGAACCGGTTTTATTGCAGGAATAATCTCAATATCCCGCCAGCGTTGCTTTAATTCTGCAAATGCCTCTTTCGTATAAGGAATATGCCAACTCTTCATTGTAGCACTCCATTTCGCACCGGATATTTCTTTGATCAGTTGTGTTGACTCTTTCGAATTAGGAAATTCAACTTTTATCCTCTTTTCATTCTTATGAATAATTGAACTTGCTTTCATCATAATATCTTTTTAGTGTGAAGATATTTATGAATGAATGCCTTTCGTAATTCGTGTTCAGATTTCGTATTATATTAAACAAATTGAAACGAATTGTCGATGCTTTAATAAAAGAATTACATGAAAAGTCTCCAGCATAGAGTGGACTATCCTGCGTTTCCCCAATCTGCGAATTTATCTGCGCCTTATCTGCGAAATTCTGCGGGAAATATTTATCGGTGGATTTTTTTCTGCAGATTAGGCAATGGTTGAATTTCAGAATTATGCTGCACTAACAGAATATAGTTTTATCGCATTCAACTCCGCACCTTTATTCCTTCTTTCTTCCTCTATGTCAAAATCATCCTGAATTCCTAGCCAAAACTTAGCACTGTTACCGAAATATTTTGAAAATCGTAAAGCAGTATCTGCTGTGATTCTCCGGTTTCCTTTTATAATTTCCGAAATCCTCGTTTGTGGAATGGAGAGATCCTTTGATAGTCTATATGCACTTATTCCAAGTGGAATTAAAAATTCGTCTAATAGAATTTCTCCTGGATGAATGTTTTTTAGCTTTTTCATTTTTCTAGTCTGTACAAAAAAGATAATTGTGTATACAAATTAGGAATATTTTTGTTTAAAAAAATTTACGATTAATAATTCTCCTAAAAATAATTCACGGGTCTCTTTACATACCTAAATTAATGTGCTTGTCTATTATCTACAAATAAGACGCACGATTAAGTTCTTTTAGATAGATATATGTGTCTAAACTTAAAAAAGTAGCCCCGTAGGGGCGAACTGTTTGTAGCAAATCAGTTTTCGCGGTTACATAGGAGCCCCGTAGGGCAATGTCATTAAGTTGTGTCTCATAATACCCTTTTATAGTTCAGTTCCGTTTGATATTTACCGGACAACTTTTTT
>JAYUWA010000518.1:0-3522 GCA_043753795.1 Bacteroidota bacterium
ATAAGACGGTCCCCGAGCGAAGTCGAGGGGCAATAATTTCGAACAACGGGTTAGTTATTCACTATTCACTATTCGCCATTCGTTAAAAATAATTCTTACTTTTGGACCGATGAAATTACAGAACGATCTATTACTTCGAGCAGCAAGAGGAGAAAAAACTGAGAGAACACCGATTTGGTTAATGCGTCAGGCCGGAAGGATACTTCCGGAATATCGGGAAGTGAGAGAAAGATGTGGTGGTTTTAAACAATTAGTAGAAACACCTGAACTAGCATCGGAAGTTTCTATACAGCCGGTTGATATTTTAGGAGTTGATGCAGCAATTATTTTTTCAGACATTCTTGTAATTCCCGAAGCGATGGGATTACCATATCAAATGATAGAAAGTACAGGACCTTGGTTTGAAAAGACCATTGCAACTGCAGGTGATATTGACAAATTGAAAATTGCAGATGCAAGTGATATTCAATATACAACTGATGCGATTAGTCTGACAAAAAAAACCTTGAATGGTCGTGTTCCTGTCATCGGTTTTGCCGGTGCTCCATGGACAATTTTATCGTACATGATAGAAGGTAAAGGAAGTAAAACATTCAGCAAAGCAAAAAAATTCCTTTATACGGAACCAAAGCTTGCACATAAATTACTTGATAAGATCACAAAGAGTACAATCAATTATCTCAAAGGCCAGATCAGCGCAGGAGCTGATATTGTTCAGGTGTTTGATTCATGGGCAGGCGTTCTTTCTCCTGAACAATACAGTGAATTTTCATCGCGGTATATTTCTGAGATCTCTGACTCAATCAAAGAAGTCCCTGTGATCGTTTTTGCAAAAGGTGCTTATTTTGCAAGAGAAGAATTCAGTAAAAGTTCTTGTTCTGTAATCGGATTGGACTGGAATATGAATATTGAAGAATCCAGAAAAATCATAGGACCGAATAAAACGCTTCAGGGCAACATGGATCCGTGTTTACTGTACGCTGATAAAGCAACAATCGAAGCTGAAACAATCAAAATGTTACGGGCTTTTGGACCTAACCGACATATTGCAAATTTAGGTCATGGTTTATATCCGGATACAGAAAAAGAGAAAGTAAAATTCTATATTGACACGGTAAAGAATTTCAGATTTTAATCCATGATCAAAGGAGATAAGAAAACAATTAATGCCTGGGCCATTTATGATTTGGCAAATTCATCGTATTCGTTAGTAATATCCTCTGCTCTTTTCCCCATTTATTTCCACGCTATTACTACAACTGAGAGTTCAAGTAATGTAAGATTCCTTGGACATAACTGGAACAGTGAATCATTGCAACTTTACTGCATTTCTCTGGCCTTTCTATTTATCGCAGCGCTGAACCCGATCTTATCATCCATTGCAGACGTCAGCGGAAAGAAAAAAAGATTCATGTACTTCTTTAGTACATTAGGAGCAATCTCATGTGCGTCTTTATTTTTCTTTGATTCACTGAATACTTTATGGATAGGAATTGTCGGATCCATACTTGCTGCAATCGGCTATGCCGGAAGTATCGTTTTCTATAATGCATTCCTTCCTGAAATTGCGGAAGAAAAAGATCAGGACAAAGTAAGTGCAAAAGGATTTGCTTTTGGCTACCTGGGAAGTTCAATGCTGTTGATTTTCTCTCTTACGATGATCCTGTTTCCTGAATGGTATGGAAATATCAGTTCCGGATTAGCAACACGTTTAGCATTTGTATTAGTAGGAATATGGTGGTTTGTTTTCGCACAATACACTTTCTCAAAATTAAAAGACAGCAAAGCCTCTAATGAAGATAAAGAACATTATGTATTCAACGGATATCTCGAATTGAAGAAAGTTTGGCGGGAATTAAAAAGTTCATCACTACTCCTGTCCTACCTGGTTTCATTTTTCTTCTTTAATATGGGTGTACAGACAGTAATGTATGCTGCATCTTTATTCGGACAATCAGAACTTCACCTCGATTCATCAGTATTGATCATGATCATTCTGATTATACAATTCGTGGCCATAGTCGGAGCCTTTGTATTCAGTTCTTTATCGAAAAGGTATGGAAATTTAAAAGCACTTTCAATTGCAATCGTAATCTGGATCTTCGTATGTATTGGCGCGTTTCTTTGCAACAAGGAATATGGTGTAGACGAAAAAACTATGTTCATGGGACTTGCAGCAGTTGTAGGGTTTGTAATGGGCGGAATTCAATCTCTTGCCCGTTCAACTTATTCAAAAATGCTACCTGACACATTGGATCATGCATCTTATTTCAGTTTCTACGATGTTTGTGACAAACTAGGAACAGTTATAGGTACATTTGCCTTTGGTTTGATCAATGAGATCACCGGAAGTATGCGAAGCAGTATAATTATACTTGCTTTCTTTTTTATCATCGGACTTATCTTATTATTCCGTGTAAGAAGGATCAAAGCGGTGAGTAGTTTAGTTTAATATTAAAGAGAAATTATGTTAGTTGATATATTCATTCCTTGTTTCATTGATCAGATGTTCCCGCAAACAGCGTTTAACATGATCAAAGTACTTGAGAAAGTCGGTTGCACCGTTAATTACAATCCAAACCAAACCTGTTGCGGGCAACCTGCTTTCAATGGAGGCTATTGGGATCAATGCAAGGAAGTGGGCGAAAAATTTATTCACGATTTTCCAAATGACCGGTATATTGTGTCTCCTTCCGCTTCATGCGTAGGGATGGTAAAGAATTATTACCCGGAACTGTTTCACAATACAGTTTTGCACAATGAATATAAAACGGTGCAGAAAAATATTTTTGAATTAAGCGATTTTCTGGTGAACATACTAAAGGTAACTGATGTTGGTGCAAAACTTAACGGAGTTGCAACTTATCATGATAGCTGTAGCGGCTTGAGAGAAGTTGGAATTAAGTCTGAGCCAAGAAAATTATTGGCAAATGTCCGCGGACTAGAACTCCGTGAAATGAATGACAATGAAGTTTGCTGTGGCTTTGGCGGAACTTTTTCTGTGAAATACGAATCAATTGCTGTAGGAATGGCAGAACAAAAAATTATCAATGCAGAAACTACTCAGGCTGATATTATGATCTCTACAGATGTTTCCTGTTTGATGCACTTAGATGGATACATCAAAAAGGAAGGCAAGAAACTGAAAGTAATGCACCTTGCTGATGTGCTTGCATCGGGTTGGTGAAAATTAAATAAGCTTGTAATTCTTATACTCACCAATTCGCCAGCCGGTAATTCTTTCCAATGTCAATTTGAATTTCGATTTCAAGGAAAGTTTCTTTTGTGTCGGGTCAAAATCGAATTTCCAGTTCGTCGACATAATTCTCTTATCCATTACAGCAGGATGCGTACCTTTAAAATGAGCGAGAGAATCAATCTGGGAGTAATCAAATTTTTCAGCAGGGACAATATTTTTTTCTACCCATTCATCACTATGCCAGAGTTTATGAAAATATTTTAGTTTCTCCATTTGTTTCTCCGGCGGCTTTACCCAGCCATAGTGATAAACAAATGCATCCA
>JAYUWA010000519.1:0-3521 GCA_043753795.1 Bacteroidota bacterium
CGGAACCGGGTGTGTGTTTTAAATTGGAGCATTTAATTTTTTATCCATGAACTGAAAGAATGTATCACTTCTCAATCCGATTCGCAGAGATTCAAGTGCTATGACTTCTGTAGGTGAAATGTTTCCAAGGTTCACATCTGCACCGATGAGTTTTATGAAATAAACTTGTCCACTTTTATTCGGAGTTTCCCAAATAATATTTTCAGCCTTTACTTTAGCAAGAATTTTATTGATCAATACAACGTGTGCTTTTCCATTGGGTCTGTAAATACCAACAGTTCCACTTTCACGGGCTTCTGCGATTACTTTCCACGCACCTGCCTGAATCTCACTTTCTATCATGTCTATCCATTTAGTGGGATGAATGATAATTCCTTCTTCTTTTGAACCAACTTCCGTTATTACTGTAACATGGTTACTGAGTTTACGGATAAAGTCAAGTTTCTTTCCGTGATCGAGTGTGATTGAGCCATCGCTGACTTCCGCATGTGTAAGTTTATATTTTTCCAGTAACCGGATATAATCGTCAAACTTTCTACGAACAATAAATGCTTCGAGTAATGTGCCTCCGAAATAAACTGGAATATTCGCTGAACGATAAACATCAATTTTTTTTTCCAGATTAGCAGTTACATAAGAGCTTCCGAAACCAAGTTTTACAATGTCAATGTATGGTCCTGAAACGTCAAGCATATCTTCAGCTTGTCGTGTACTAAGTCCTTTATCCATGATCATGGTCAAACCTGATTCACGCGGCTTGGATGTCCGCTGTGGAATATTATCGAGTAAGAAATTCATATGCGGTTTTTATATAGGTCTATTATTTCGAGAATATGCCGGTCGTTTTCCATAGCCGGTGCATATTCGAAGACCGTATGACAAAGTTGAACATTTTTATCCAATGCTGAAGCCAGTACATTGTAAGATTCCTGAATATTACCTATTGAGTAGTAATAACATGCAAGACGATAAATTAATTCGGCTGAATTAGGGAGAAAAATCATCCCTTTTTTTATTAATTCCAGAGCTTCATCAGCACGGTTATCAGCCATTAAAAGATGAGAATATTCCAGCCAGATATCCTGATTATCCGGTTCAAGATCGATGACCTTTTTATAATGACCTTCGGCAGCAATATAGTTGTCGAGATGATATTCTGCATCACCCATTGCAAACCAGAATTCAGCATTTTTATCATCAAGTTCAATGGCTTTTTTAATGTAGTGAGTTGCCTCAAACCATCGTTCTTCATTTTGCAAAGTAATACCGATTCCTAACCATGCTTCGGCAAGATTGGGGTCAAGCTTGGTAGCCTTCTTATAGTAATCACGGGCGCGTTGAGCATCTTCTAACTGTTCGTAGCATTCACCGATATTGTAATAGGTCAATGCATCCGGTGCTTCAAATTCAAAAGTTTTTTTATAGCAATCGATTGCGTCTTTGTAACGATTAAGATTGGCAAGAGTATTTCCTTTGTTGAAATAGGCAGAAGAGAAATCGTCTTTAATTGCAAGACAATAATCGTAAGCTTCTAAAGCATCTTCAAATCGGTTTTGCCGATTGTAAACATTGCCAAGATTATACCACGCAGGAAAACTATACGGTTGAATATCGATGAACCGATTATAAAAATCGATACTATCTTCGAAACGTTCAGTGAATTCAAAACAGAAAGCGATCTCATAGAGCGCAATTTCGTTTTCAGGATTATTTTCCAGACTTAACTTCAGATAGTCAATAGCTTTGTTGTAATCGCCCCAGCTCTCGTAAACATAAGCGAGGTTGAGATAGAGCATATCTAATTCTTCAGCAAGCGGAATTGCTTTATTAAAACTTTCAATGGCCTTTTCAAACTGTTGCTGCTGGGAATAGATACTTCCACGGATCATATACAGATCCGGATCGAGTGGAGTGATCTTTTCAGCTTTTCCCAAAATATAGAGTGCATCATCGAAACGCTCGACCATGGCAAGTAACTGAGCTTCCCTGAGCAGGAATTCAACTGAATCCGGATGCTGATCTTTAGCATATTCAATAACCTGAAGCGCTTTAACCGGGTCATTCCGTTCAATGTAGTAGTCAACAATATTCACGAATGCGTCGACATCAAAGAAGTAAGCATCTTTGTTGCGAATCATTTCTTCGTAACGTTCTATGGAATAACGAATCTGCTGTTGCTGATCGTCATTATTTAGGAATTCTTCTTCTTCCATTTAAAAAAATTAGGTCCTGAAAAAGATTGGTAGACCAAAGATAATCATAAATTCATAGATTTTCCTCATAAATGGCCTACTTTTCCACACATTTGGGTTAATTAATGAATTTTAGCGGTATATTCTGAGCTCCTGTTCACCCTAAATCGCTGACAACCTGAAAATCAGGACTACTTTTTTAAAAATTTCAAACCTGAAATTAGCAGCCACTGCTTACCTTCGAGGCTTATGTTTCTGAAAAAACTTTCACTCGTCAATTTTAAAAACTATGAAACCGTCGATCTTGATCTTTCAAGCGGGGTGAATGCATTTACTGGTGGCAATGGTGAAGGAAAAACTAATTTACTGGATGCCATCCATTATTTGGCAATGTGTAAAAGTTATTTCAATTCATCGGACCTTCAGAATGTAAAAAGAGGAGCCGAGTTATTCGTTTTACAGGGCATCTTCGATCTCAATGATGTCGATGAAACAATTTCATGCGGTTTCAAAAAAGGGCAGAAAAAAGTATTAAAGCGAAATCAGAAAGAATACGACCGTCTTGCAGACCATATTGGTTTTATACCGGTAGTCATGATCTCTCCAACCGATGTAAGTCTGATCACAGATGGAAGTGAGGACCGTCGTCGTTTTCTTGACAGTATTGTTTCTCAGTTTGATCGGGTTTATCTGGAAGATCTCATCAGTTACGGCCGCGTAATTTCGCAACGGAATGCTTACCTCAAACAAGCATATCAAGGCAGGAAGTTTGATACTGATTCATTGGCGATCTGGGATGAACAACTGATTCCGATCGGAAACAGAATTCATAATGTTCGGCAGAAATTCATAGAAGAACTGATTCCGATCTTTGCCCGATACTACGATTTTATTTCCGGAGGAAAAGAAAGTATTGATATTAAATATGATTCTGATCTGAATGAAAATTCTTTCACTGAGTTATTACAAAAATCACTGGAGAAAGATAAAGTTCTTCAATACACAACTTCAGGAACACATAGAGACGATCTCATTTTTATGATCAATGGATTTCCTGTAAAGAAGTTTGCATCGCAAGGACAACAAAAGTCTTTTCTTATCGCAATGAAATTAGCACAATTTGATTTCATGTCGCAATTGAAAAGAATGAAACCCATTTTGCTTCTCGACGACATTTATGAAAAACTCGACGACACCAGAATCTCTAAACTCATGGAACTCGTCAGCAAGCATAATTTCGGACAGATCTTTATTACCGATACACATCTTGACAGAGTTCAGGAAATTTTTAAAAGGATAGGGGAAGAGGTTAGGTGTTTTGAGGTTGAG
>JAYUWA010000520.1:0-3518 GCA_043753795.1 Bacteroidota bacterium
ATTCAAGTCTGTTTCAAATGATCTCGTCCAAGGACTCCACGCGCAATACCTGCTTTACCTTTGATTAACAGTGATGTGTGTCAACAAATGGTGAGGGGCTTACTATATATTTATTATACGAACGCTTTATTTAGGATATAATTTTCAACATAAATTACAAAGGTTGTTTTTTATTGGACAGTAGTTATTACTAATCTCTAATTACGATTTAAGCATTCATCGAAACCAAAAACTCCTCATTCGACTTAGTCCCGCGAATTCTGTCAAGCATAAATTCCATTGCTTCCAAAGGATTCATATCTGCAAGGTGATTTCTTAGGATCCACATACGTTGTAGCATTTCTTTATCAAGTAACATGTCTTCACGACGTGTACTTGATGCTACCAGATCAATAGCAGGGAAGAGACGCTTGTTGGAGATCTTACGATCCAACTGCAATTCCATGTTACCGGTTCCTTTGAATTCTTCGAAGATAACTTCGTCCATTCTTGAACCTGTGTCGATCAACGCTGTTGCAATGATCGTTAAACTTCCGCCGTTTTCTATCTTACGTGCTGATCCGAAAAATCTTTTTGGTTTGTGAAGTGCATTTGCTTCCACACCACCGGAAAGAACTTTTCCACTTGCAGGAGCAACTGTATTATATGCACGAGCAAGACGTGTAATTGAATCCAGAAGGATAACTACATCATGTCCGCACTCAACTAATCTTTTTGCTTTTTCTAAAACGATATTTGCAATTTTCACGTGACGTTCAGCAGGCTCATCGAATGTAGAAGCAACAACTTCTGCTTTTACACTTCTTGCCATATCTGTTACCTCTTCCGGACGTTCGTCAATCAGTAGAATGATCATGTACACTTCAGGATGATTTGCTGCAATTGCATTCGCAACATCTTTCAGCAACATTGTCTTACCTGTCTTCGGCTGGGCAACGATCAATCCACGTTGTCCTTTTCCTATTGGTGTAAACATGTCTATTATCCGCGTTGAATAATTTGACTTGTCGCCACTCAGATTTAATTTCTGATAAGGGAAGAGTGGAGTAAGATAATCGAAATGTATCCGGTCACGCACAATTGCAGGATCAAGTCCATTGATGAATTCTACTTTTACAAATGGAAAATATTTTTCACCTTCACGTGGCGGGCGAACATAGCCTCTGACAGTATCACCTGTCTTAAGTCCGTATAATTTAATTTGTTGCTGATTTACATAAACATCATCCGGTGATGTCAGATAATTAAAATCACTTGAACGTAAAAAACCAAAACCATCAGGCATGATCTCCAGAACTCCATCGACAGCAATCAGTGTTTCAGGATCTATTGGAGGCTCAGGAGTGATGTTTCCTCTTTGACGAAAGTTATTATTATTTGTATTACTGAAATTGCCGGTTTGTCCTGATGGTAAATTGTTGAACTGACTTTGCGCCGGTTGAAACTGTGTCTGCGGCTGCGAGCGATTTTCAAAATCGTTCCTGACATGCGGACGACTTACTTGTTCAGTTCTTTCTGCAGTATCATTGGTAGATGAAGGAGAAGAAACCTGTGGAGTAGGAGTCTGACGGATCGGAGGAGTTTTTACACTTGGCTCAAGCACAATCGGTGCTTTTTTAACTTCTGAATCTTCAATGGGAGAAACGCGTTTCCGCTTTAGTCGACCACTTTGGTTGTCGTCTTCAACAGATTGTTTTGCCGGTGCAGACTTTTCAACCGGCGCAGCAGTTTCTCTTGCTTCAGCCTTTTCCGGCTTCTCAGCTTTTTCTGCTTTTGCAGGTTTTGCCGGAGCTTTCGAGCCAAGATTTTCGCGAATGTTTTTTGATTCTTCGGGATGCAAAGCTTGCTGATCTAAAATTTTGTAAATCAATTCCTGCTTACGAAAATCATCGTAGTTCGGAAGGTTCATCAGTTTTGCAATTTCTTTCAACTCACTTACGAGTTTGTCATTTAATTCAAGTATATCGTACATGAAAAAGTATAGGTTTATAAATTCCGCCTTAGTTGACGGTGGATTGTTGATTGTTTGGGGATTTTTTAATGCAGTAATAGCACAATAAATAATGAAGATTTGCCTGGTTTATCAAGCGTAATTTTCGATAAGTTAAATGGGGAAATTCCGGATCGGATAAATAAAAAATCCAGCGCGGATTTGAATTTCGATACAATTATAAGGCATTATTCCTGACCATGCAATGATTTTTCTATATTTTTTTACACAATTCATAAAAATCTATTCCAATTCAGGCTTCTTTTCATGATAATACAAGATTTTATAACTATTTCTTTAATTTGCACTCCAATTAACAGCTTAAATAGTCTCATTTATGATACAAAGAATACAGTCGCTTTTTCTACTTGGTGTAGTGATCTTAAGCATAGTACTAATGTATGTTCCGGTCTATGAACTGGTCAATGAAAATGCTCCACTTACTCCACCTGACGGAACAGAAGTAGCAAATACAACATTCACTATTTTCAATAGCGCTATTCTGGCAATTATAAATGGAGCAGTTGGTGTGCTTGCATTAGTCTCCATTTTTTTATACAAGAATCGTAATCTGCAGGTACGTGCAATCAATCTCGCACTTTTACTGACTTGTGGTCTGATTGGACTACTTTTCTTTTCTGCTGATTCAATGTCTACAACTCTTCAGGCAAAAGTTCACTACTTATATGGGACTTACATTCCTGTCATTCTTGCGATTTTTCTTTTCGCTGCGATCCGATACATTAAGCGTGATGAGGCTTTGGTAAGGTCAGCTGACAGGCTGCGGTGATCTACCTGCTGTAGATGTGAAACACTCTGCACTTCTTACTTAGTTATAGGGCGTCCCTGACGGGACTTGGGGCAGGCCGTTGTGGCAGTGTTACCAATAGTGTGTCCCTGACGGGACTTGCGTGTTACGGGGTGGCGGCTGGTAGCTTTTTACCGGCTGTGGGAGGTGGTGGTTTCTGGTGTTACCGATAAGGCGTCCCTGAGAGGACTTGGATCAGTACGTTGTGGCAGCGGGTTACCGATAGGGCGTCCCTGACTGGACTTGGATCTAGGCTCGTTGAGACTGATGGATTTGATTATGGGATTTTATTTTACATCGCAGTTTGACCTGTGACCTTTGACCTCTGACCTCTGACCTTTGACCTTCTACCAGAGACCATCTACCTTCCCTCATCAATACTCCCTCTAAGTCCGAGTTCTATCGCTTCCAACCCGCCGATCTTTCCATTCTCAATATGAAAGCGGAGCATGGTTCTGATCTTGTGGAAACCGTGTTTGCCGGCGGCACCGGGGTTCATATGTAATAGATTATTCTTTTTGTCGGGCATCACTTTGAGGATGTGGGAATGTCCGCAGATAAATAGATCGGGTTTGTGAGTTGTGATCTTTTTGTAGGCTTCAGGAAAATAATTTCCGGGGTAGCCACCTATGTGAGTGATGAAGACTTTGATGCCTTCACAATCGAAGATGAGATCTTGTGGATGTAAAATTCTGATAGGCGTACCATCAATATTTCCAA
>JAYUWA010000521.1:0-10640 GCA_043753795.1 Bacteroidota bacterium
GTTGGGGTGTAGTCTGCAGACTACACCCCAACAGTAGATACAGAAGCCTATTCTTTCGTAACTACACTAAGCTCCCCAGATCGCTCCATATAAATCTCCTTCACGTTATTCAAGTCGAGTGAGTGAGTTTTCTTACGAACAGCTTCAAGCAGATCTCTTTCGGTGATCTGTACTTTCTTTAAATTCTTTTCTACAGGTTTGCCATCGCAAAAGAGAAGCAGAGATTTGCCCTTTAAAATACCTCCCCAAAAGCTACTTTTAAAAGTAACCCATGCAACTACCCAATGTAGTGCCATAAGTACTAGTGCGGCTAATAATGTGCCGATAAAAGATTCGGTGCTTATGATTGCCTTTCCCATCATAGCTCCAAGTATTAACGTTGTGAGGGTATCGTAGGCAGATTGTTTGCCTAACATTCTTATCCCGCCAATTCGCACATAAGTCAGCGCAATAAAAAAGACCACGATCGCGCGGGCACACATCTGATGTGGTTCAAGTCCTGAATTATCAAGGCCAAGAAGGAGATTTATATTTTCTTTTATGTCGGTGAGGAGCATTGATGAGAATTAAATTCAGTTTGCTCTGTCAATAATTAAAAAAATGTGCCTTATAATTATTTATTTCCGAGATCTTCATTGCTCTTGTTCACTTTCTCCTTCAATCCTTCCTTGAAAGCTGCAACACGTTTCTGAACCTCAAGATTCGAAGAGCCTATAATTTGTGCAGCAAGTATTCCGGCATTCTGCGCAGCATTCAATGCAACCGTTGCAACAGGGACTCCATTTGGCATTTGTAAAATAGAAAGAACAGAATCCCAGCCATCGATGGAATTGGAAGATTTGATTGGAACACCGACAACAGGAAGTGGAGTGAGGGAAGCAACCATTCCCGGTAAATGTGCAGCGCCGCCGGCTCCGGCAATAATGACTTTCAATCCACGGTCGGCGGCATTTTTTGCATAGTCAAACATCAATTCTGGTGTGCGGTGAGCGGAAACAATTTGTAACTCAAAACCGATTTCAAGTTTCGTTAAAATGTCTGCAGCTTCTTTCATGATCGAAAGATCCGACTGACTGCCCATAATAATTCCGACCTGAATTGTATTTTTCATGCAATGACCTTTAAAGTATTTTTTATAAAATTTGCTTTTTCAATCGCTTCACTCAATGTATTCGATGTAACGGTAACGTGTCCCATTTTCCGGAAAGGTTTTGTAAGCTTTTTTCCATAGAGATGAATGTGCACGCCGTCTTTTTTCAGAACTTCTTCCAATCCGGAATAAATTGCTTTTCCTTCAAAACCTTTTTCGCCAAGAATATTTACCATCACTGCAGGTTTTGTAATTGTCGTTTCTCCCAGCGGTAAATTCGTAATTGCACGAAGCATTTGTTCGTACTGCGAAGTGATATTTCCTTCTATTGTCTGATGTCCGCTGTTGTGTGGACGGGGAGCAATTTCATTGATGAGAAGTTTACTGTCTTTTGTCACAAACATTTCCACTGCAAGAATTCCAACCAATGAAAGTGATTCTGCAATTTTCAATGCCAGTGTTGTTGCTTCGTTTTCTAATTGCGGTGTGACTGATGAAGGCGAATAAAGATATTCCACCAGATTTGCTTCCTGATTGAATGACATATCCACTACAGGAAAACTTCGCATCTCACCATTCTCATTTCTTGCGACAATGACAGAGATCTCTTTTTCAAAATCGATCAGATGTTCCAATACTGCAGGAACATCGGGAGCATTTTGTATGTCTGCAGATTTTTTCAGAACAAAAACGCCTTTACCATCATATCCACCTTTTCTTGATTTATGCATCATCGGTAGAAGTGAAGCATGTTCTGTGATTTCTGTTCTGTTCTTTACTAAAACAAAATCTGCTGTTGGGAAATTATTTTTCTTGTAAAATTCTTTTTGCAATCCTTTGTCCTGAACGGTTTTAATTACTGCTGAAGACGGATGAACTTTTATTCCTTCTTTCTCCAGTCGCTCAAGTGCTTCGACATTTACATTTTCAATTTCAATAGTAATCAGATTGAATTGTTTTCCAAAATTGTAAACGGCATCGTAATCAGTAAAGCTGCCGTGAAAAAATTCTTTGCAGATATATCGGCATGGAGCATCTTCATCCGGATCCAGAACAGAAATATGAAGATCGAGGTCGATCGCTTTCTGAAGCAGCATTCGTCCTAATTGTCCGCCCCCTAAAATCCCGATCTTTATTGCCTGAAGTTGTTGCATAATCTGTGGCAATATTACTTATAAGTTGGGAAGCGATAAAGAGGATTGACTCATATTTATCGACTGACTTTTAATCAAATAGCACTTTATTGCTGAAATGCCCCAATTTTACCTGAAATAGCTTCATTAATTCGAAAAAAAGGTCAATAAAGATTGGCTGCCACCAACTTTAATTTTACTTTTGCCACTTCTCAGATTTATGGAAAGTGTGATCATTAATGACAAGCGGTTTGAGGTAAACATTCCTGCTGCAAAAATCGACCAAAGGATTAAAGAACTTGGGGCGAAGCTGAATGAAGACCTTAAAAACACGCGTCCTATTTTTGTCAGCGTACTTAATGGATCATTTATGTTTGCTGCAGATCTTTTCAGAGAGATCAAAATGGAAGCTGAGATCACATTCATTCGTGTATCTTCTTATTCAGGAACTGAATCAACGGGAACTGTAAAAAGTGTTGTCGGAATAAAAGAGAATCTGGAAGGAAGAACAGTTGTTATCATTGAAGACATTGTCGACACAGGTGACACTGCAATTTATCTGATCAATGAATTGAAAAAACAAAATCCCGAGAAGGTATTGTTTGCGAGTTTACTTCTCAAACCTGATGCATTAAGACATCCGATCAAGATCGATTATGTTGGATTCGAAGTTCCGAATGATTTCTTAGTTGGATATGGATTGGATTACGATGGCTTGGGAAGGAATCTCAAAGATATTTACAAATTAGCTTAGTCAAATTAACCGATAATACATACCCACATGTTGAATCTCGTTCTCTTTGGTCCTCCCGGTGCGGGAAAAGGTACACAGTCTGAAAAGCTGATCAATGCTTATCAACTGGTGCATCTTTCAACAGGTGATATTCTCCGCGGAGAATTTGCTGCACAAAGTCCGCTAGGAATTGAAGCGAAGAAATTAATGGATCAGGGATTATTAGTGCCGGATGATGTAGTTGTGGGAATGATAGAAGGAAAGATCGATGCAAATCCGGGCGTGAATGGATTTATCTTCGATGGTTTTCCAAGAACAACTGCACAGGCAGATGCACTGGATAAAATGCTTGCAAGAAAGGGTTCATCGATATCGATGATGCTTGCTCTGGAAGTAGCAGATGAAGAGTTGATCAAACGATTATTGAACAGGGGATTGGAATCCGGTCGCGCCGATGATCAGAACGAATCCATTATTGCAAAAAGAATTAATGAGTATAATACGAAGACAGCGCCTTTGAAAGATTACTATTCTCGTCAGGGGAAATTTCACAGTATCCGTGGTACGGGTACTATTGATGATATTTTTAGTAGTCTTTCGAAAGTGATCACCTCTTCGGTGAAATAAAAAAACATGTCAGGGACAAATTTTGTTGATTACGTAAAAATATGTTGTCGAAGTGGTGCCGGTGGAGCCGGTGCTGTTCATTTTCATCGCGACAAACATACTGCTAAAGGTGGGCCTGATGGTGGCGATGGTGGAAGAGGCGGACATATAATCGTTCGCGGGAATAAACAACTCTGGACGTTATTGCATTTAAAATATAGGAAGCATGTAATAGCTGAGCCCGGTGAAAAAGGTGGCAGCACTTTGAAGCATGGGGCCGATGGTAATGATGAATATTTAGATGTTCCGATTGGAACAGTTGCACGTGATGGTGAAACAGAAGAAATACTTTTTGAAATAACAGAAGAAGGCCAGGAGATAATTATTGCACCGGGTGGAAGAGGCGGAAAAGGAAATAATTTTTTCAAGACAGCAACTTTACAGACTCCACGTTTCGCGCAACCGGGAGAACCCGGAGTAGAAGAATGGAAAGTTCTGGAATTAAAATTACTTGCTGATGTTGGTCTCGTTGGATTTCCGAATGCAGGAAAATCAACTTTGCTTTCAGTCGTGAGTGCAGCGAAACCTGAGATAGCAGATTATCCGTTTACTACACTTGTTCCAAATTTGGGAATCGTTGGTTATAGAAGTGATCGTTCATTTGTGATGGCCGACATTCCGGGAATCATAGAAGGTGCGCATACAGGAAAAGGAATTGGAATTCGTTTCTTAAGACACATTGAGCGGAATTCGATTTTGCTTTTTATGATCCCATGCGATAGTCAAAACATCAAGAAAGATTACGATATTCTGGTGAATGAATTGAAAATGTATAATCCGGAATTGCTTGATAAGTCGTCGGTGCTGGCAATTACAAAATGCGATATGCTCGACAACGAATTGATTGAAGAGATGCGAAAGGAAGTTCCGAAAAATATTCCTTCGGTGTTTATCTCATCTGTCTCCGGATTGGGAATCGATAAGTTGAAAGATATGTTGTGGGAGCAACTCAATAAAGAAGTGTAAAGGCATGATTGAAAAGCTCAAGGATTTTGATGCTGATTTCGTTTTGTTCTTTAATGGACTTCATACACCATTTCTGGATTCACTCTTTTTTACGATCAGCAAGACCTTTGTTTGGATACCACTTTATCTACTGCTTCTTTTCTTTGTGATTCGTTACTACAAACAGCGGTCATGGCTTGTATTGGTTTTCATAGCGTTATTGATAACGGCCAGCGATCAGTTTGCATCAGGATTTGTGAAGCCACTTGTTCTTCGCTATCGACCTACTCACAATGAATTTATTTCACCGATGATCCATTTGGTCAATGGATATACCGGCGGGTTATATGGTTTCATTTCTTCTCATGCTGCCAATGTTTTTGCATTGACAACTTTTTTGACAATAGTTCTGAAAGAAGCAAATTTGAAATGGTTGTGGTTACTTTGGATCTGGGCAATTATAGTATCCTTGTCACGGATTTACCTTGGGGTACATTATTTGTCTGACATACTTGGCGGGGCGCTTTCCGGAGTATTTTTAGGATGGCTATTAAGCAGAATTTTCCTCATCTTGCATAGACGAATTTACACAAAAGACCAATTGATAAATTAATAATTAAATCATGAAAATTTTACATCCGGTTTATTTAATATTTATTATTTCAACAATTCTCAGTTCTTGTAAAAAGGATGAAGCAACGCCTGCTAATAATTCTCAAACCACAAGCACCTTAGCTAATACCCATTTTAAATTCAGTCTGGATATGGATGGTCAGCATTACTCAGCGGAAGATGGTTTAAATGGATACTACAATTATACATTTGCATTTGATCAAGCCTCAGGGAATTTAATCAGCTGGACCAACTATTCAATATTCAGTAATAGCGATACGAATAGTGTAATATTTGAAATTATCAGATCGAAGTTGAAAGGAATATCTGACCCGATGAATGTTGATGATTTCAGGCAATTTTTTTATCCCGGCAATCACAATTTCTCTACTAATCCGGATAGTGGAATTGTAATTGTATTTGGAACAAATTCAACTACAAGTTATTCATCCGGATTAAGTTCAGATCAAACAGGAAGTCGTTTTTTGGTCACAGATACAATAACAGAGACAGATGTTATGGGACCTTACTATAAATTCAAGGCAATTTTCAATTGCAATTTATATGATCAACTGGGAAATCAAAAAGTAATAACAAATGGAATGGTTGTATGTAAGTTTCAACCTTACCAATAATTAAGTATAGTTGAAAAATAATAATATTATGAATCGATCAAGCATTAAAATGTCAAAGATAATTCTCGGATTGTTACTGATTACAGTAAGTGCTTTTTCTCAAACAGAGAAAAAGGAAATATTTTATAAAAAACCAAAACTTGTAATCGGAATTGTCGTCGATCAGATGCGTTACGATTACCTGGTTCGGTTCTATGACAAATACGGCGAGAATGGTTTCAAACGACTCTTAACCGGAGGCTTTAATTATACAAATGCTGTTTTCGATTATGTTCCAACCTATACAGGGTGTGGGCATGCAAGTATTTTCACGGGGAGTGGTCCAGCTAATCACGGAATTGTAAGTAATGATTGGTATGATCGTTATTCCCGTAAGGCTCTTTATTGCGTAAGCGATTCAACAGTAAAACCACTAGGAACTACCAGTGTTTCAGGCAAAATGTCGCCGAGAAATTTATTCACATCAACCATTGGAGATGAATTAAAACTAGCATCGAATTTCAGATCAAAAGTAATTGGTGTTGCTCTTAAGGATAGAGGATCAATACTTACTGCAGGTAGCGGTGCCGATGCAGCATACTGGCATGATCCGTTTACGAACAATATGATAAGCAGCACATATTATTTCAATGAACTTCCGAAATGGGTAGAGAATTTCAACAATAGAAAAGTAGCTGATAGTCTTTTGTCAAAGCCCTGGACAACTTTGTTGCCCATTGAAAAATATACGGAGAGTACAGCTGATAATACTCCTTATGAAGGTTTATTCGATGGAGAAAAGACTCCGACTTTCCCGCATAATTTACCTGCAATAAAAGATTCAAGCAGTGAATTGATCCGTCAGGTTCCGATGGGAAATACGTTGACGACAATGTTTGCAAAAGAGATCCTGAAGAATGAAAAACTTGGAAAGGGAAATGAAACCGATCTGCTTGCCATCAGTTATACTTCGCCGGATTATGTTGGACACATGTTTGGGATCAATGCGATTGAATTACAGGATACTTATCTGAGATTGGATATAGAGATTGCAGATCTTTTAAAGTACCTGGATGAGTATGTTGGGAAAGATAATTATGTATTATTCTTATCTGCTGATCACGCAGCAGTAAATAATCCGGTCTTCAGTCGTGACAACAATCTGAAGGGTGATATAATCAGTATGAAACCTATCATTGATTCATTGAAAAGTTATCTGAATAATATTTATGGTACTGCCGACTACATCATGAATACGAATTCACAAAACATTTATCTCGATAGAGTACTGATAGAAAGTAAGAATATTAATCTTCGGGACATTCAAGAAAGATGTGCACGATTTGTAATTGGATTTGAAGGCGTAGCCACAGCAGTCACAGCGAGTGATTTAATGAGCGGCACTGATCGGTCCGGAATATTTGAACTAATTCAAAATGGTTTTAATCAGAAGAGAAGTTCTGATGTTATTATACAATTGCAATCTGGTTGGTTAAGTTGGAGTACTAAAACAGGTACATCACATGGCTCAGGTTATCGATACGACACACATGTTCCATTACTTTTTTACGGAAAAAATATTCCTCAGGGAAAAAATCACAATCAGGTTAGCATCATGGATATTGCTCCAACAATTTGTACACTCTTGAATATTGAATTCCCTAGTGGATCAGTAGGAAAGCCATTGGTGGAAGTCCTGAAATAGAATTTACTTTCTTTTAGAGGTCAAAAGAGCCGTTTATACAATGAAATTGAATTGAAATTTCATTGAAAACGGCCTTTTTTATGCCTTGTTGAAAAAAATAGCCATTTTAACGGAAATTCTTATAGATGTGCCAATAAAATTATTATTTTTAGCAGATAACTTCACTAATCCCTGGAACCCTAAACAGGAATACTATGAAAAAAAAACTAACCCAAATTCTGGTCCGCTGTTTTTTACTTGCGACCATTTTGATTTTCAATTCTAATCAATCGGTTGCATCGCATGCAATGGGGTCTGATATGACCTATGTCTGTATAAGTACTGATCCCATAACAGGTGCATCTCAGTATCAGGTAACATTTTCTTTCTATCGTGATTGTCACGGTATACTTCCGTCTACTGTGATGGATGTTCAGATTACAAATAGTTGTGGTTATCCGCCGCAAACAGTTTTTATTCCTCAACTTGGTACTGAACAGGATGTGCCGACAACATGTCCTACCGCTGTTACAGAGTGTCATGGTGGATCGTACATTGGAATTCAAGTATGGACGTATCAGGCAGTAATAACTTTGCCTGGTCCGTGTGCTGATTGGCAGATCGGACATGGTGAACCGGCACGTAATGCTGCTATCACGACAATTGTAGGAAATGGTACTGATAACCTGTACGTGTTTTCAACCATCAATAACACAAACGGTTTATGTAACAGTTCGCCTGTATTTACGAATCCACCTGTACCATTCGCATGCGTAGGTCAGCGGTTTTGTTTTAACCATGGTGGTTACGATGCTGATGGAGATTCACTCACATATCAATTAATGACTCCAAGATGGGGGCCAAATCCCGGTGATACGATCACTTATCTTCCGGGCTATTCTACTCAGGAGCCAATTCAGAATACTAATATTTCTTTCGATCCTGTAACAGGTGATTTTTGTTTTATTCCTTCTCAGGTCGACGTTTCGATTTTTGCAGTGTTAGTGAATGAATACAGAAACGGAGTTTTAATTGGACAAGTAGAAAGAGATGTTCAGCTCACAGTTGAAAATTGTAACAACATCATTCCCTTTGCTACCGGAATTAATGGTATGCCATCTTTTGATGCAGAAGTTTGTGCAAATTCAACTTTGAGTTTTTATGTAGCCTCCATTGATCCTGATGCACCCAATACAACTGTCCTAACTTGGAATTCTGCAATTCCGGGAGCTACATTTGTTACTACCGGTGGACATAGAGATTCTGCACGATTTACCTGGACTCCTACAACTGCTGATATAAGTTTAAACCCTTATTGTTTTACTGTAACTGTTCAGGATGATAATTGTCCCTTCCAGGGAACAAACACTTATTCTTATTGTATTACAGTAAATGGTGTAATTGCAGATGCCGGAACTGACCAAACTATTACTTGTGCACAACGTGCAGATCTTACCGCTTCTGCTACTTGGGGAAATGGAATTTACGACTATGTTTGGGATGATGGAACAATTGGTCCATTCAGACCACAAGTTCCAGTCGGCCAATATACTGTAACTGTAACTTCCGATGGATGTACTGATACAGATGTAGTTGATATCTTACCGGGAATAGGTGTACCCGATGCAAATTTTTATTTCACAAACAATTGTAATGGCAGTCCAATTCAGTTTATGGATTCCACTATTATTAATGGCAGTTCCATCTCTACATGGGAATGGGATTTTGGTGATGGCGGAACCGGAAATATTCAAAATCCAACATACCAGTACACAACAAATGGAACGTATGATGTTACATTGATCGTAACAACAGCAGCGGGATGTAAGGATACTATTGTTGAACAATTAACAGTCAATACAAATATTCCTTTTGCACAATTTACTGCGCCCGCTGTTTGTCAAGGTCAGGTAATGAACTTTACTGATATCTCTTCCGGATCACCGACATCGTGGTCATGGGATTTTGGTGATGTGAGTTCAGGAAGCAATACAAGCGGTTTGCAAAATCCTTCACATGTCTTTTCAGGAAGTGGAAATTATACTATCACGATCACAGTGACTAATGGTGCAGGATGTCAAAGCGTCTCGCAACAGAATGTCAACGTTAATCCACTGCCTCCAATAAATCTAACGGATGATGCAATATGTATTGGTGAAAATGCCAACATAGTCGGACCATCCGGATTTGCAAACTACAGTTGGGATAATTCTGAAATCACCCAGTCAATTACTGTTTCACCAATTCTAACTACAAATTACACTCTTACTGTTATTGATAACAACGGCTGTCAGGCAAATGATGCAATGACTTTGACCGTAAATCAATTGCCAATCGTTGGAGTAGGACCGGATCAGACGATCTGCGAAGGAACTTCTGCAAACTTAAGTGCAACCGGAGGTTCAACGTATGAGTGGAATCCAGGTGCGATAGCAGGTCAGAATGTGCAAGTGACTCCATCAGCAAGTACGACTTATATAGTTACAGTCATTGATGCAAATGGATGTATTGCAACCGGACAATCAGATGTGAACGTAAATTTAATGCCTGTTGTTTCTGTATCGAATGATATGGGAGTGTGTAAAGGTGAACAAGCAACAATTTCAATAGTAAATGGAACTGGTGCCTACCTTTGGACACCGGGAAATTTTGTAACACCTTCAATAACGGTTGCTCCGTTAGTAACAACTACTTATACAGTTACTGTCAGTGATGCAATTGGTTGTTCAGGTACTGCATCAGCTACTATCGATGTTCATCCGATACCTGTTGCTGCCTTTAGTAGCTCCGGACCGGTATGTGTAAATAATTCAATAGCCTTTACAGACAATTCTTCTTTGTCAGCAGGTACTATCAATACATGGAACTGGGATTTTGGAAATGGTAATACTTCCAATTTAACAAGTCCTGCTAATTTGTATTCAACATCAGGAAACTTCAATGTTCGTTTGATCATAGCATCAGATTTCGGATGTAGAGACACAATGGATAATCCTGTAGTAGTAAATGCACTCCCTATTGCTGATGCAGGTCTGCCACAAAGTATTTGTCCGGGCTTCAATGCGACTCTTAATGGCTCCGGTGGAACTATCTATGATTGGAATAGTGGAGCATTCAATACTGCTTCGATAACAGTTAGTCCGGCAGCAACTACTACGTACAA
>JAYUWA010000522.1:0-3500 GCA_043753795.1 Bacteroidota bacterium
TCAGGGACCGTGGGTTTTGGGCAGATATGTGTGAATTTTTTGCGAAGAAAATTCCCTTAAAATTAAAGTTAAAGTTAAATTTTCTTCGCAAAAAATTCACACATTACCACTTATAAGACGGTCCCTGAGCGAAGTCGAAGGGCGAACAACGGGTTAGTTAGTCAAATGAGAACAATTAAGATTGCCGATAGTTTTACTCATATTTATAGGTGATATCGGTATTTTGTAAATCTAAGGCATTTCAACTTCTAAATATCAAAGGCTCTGATTTTTCTTTGTTTTAATTAGTTTTTCCTATTTTTACCACAAACTACGCCTAATGGACTCAAATTTACTTGCCCGGATTCACGGAATTTCTGTGATGCTTTTTTTACTTACATATGTGATCAAAACGATTTTACTTTTTACCAGTAAAGACATGCTGGCTAATTACAGCAAAGGGACGAAGGTTCCTGAAATGATCATCAGCACACTTTTTCTGGTTTCAGGAATCTGGTTGTTTGTGATCCTTGGCGGAATAAAAACACTTTATATAATCAAGTTGGTATTTGTAATGCTAAGCATTCCACTTGCAGTCATTGCATTCAAAAGACTTAACAAAGGACTTGCTTTGCTTTCATTACTACTTATCGTTGGGGCTTATGGAATGTCAGAAGCAGGAAAAAACAAACCATTTATTCCTGCAAAAGTTGCTTTGAGCGGCAATGCTACTGCAGAGAATAGCAGCGGTGCAAAACTATATTTTGAAAATTGTGCATTTTGTCATGGTCCTGATGGAAAGAAAATGTATCGTGAAGCAAAAGACCTGACGACTTCACCTTTTGGATACGATGATATTATTCAAATGGTGCGCGAAGGGAGCAAAGGTAAAATGCCCGGATATACAGTAACTTTGAGTGATGATGAGATTGCATCGGTTTCGAAATTTGTACAAAACTTAAAAACACCGATGGGTCCACAAGAATAATTATGAAAGAAACGACGGTACTTGTAGGGTTGATCAATAAAAATCAGAATGAAGAACAGGTAAATGAATACTTAGACGAATTGGCATTTCTTGCTGAAACAGCAGGAGCTGAGACATTAAAACGTTTTACTCAAAGATTAGAGCATCCTGATTCAAGAACATTTATTGGCAGTGGTAAATTAGAACAGATCCGTGTTTTCATGGTTGAGAACAATGTGAAACTTGCAATCTTTGATGATGAATTAAGCGGCTCACAGATCAGGAATATTGAAAAAGTACTTGAGTGCAGAGTTCTTGACAGAAACAATCTTATCCTCGATATTTTTGCCAATCGTGCCCGAACAGCTCAGGCAAAAGCACAAGTTGAATTAGCACAATATCAGTATTTATTACCTCGACTTACACGTATGTGGACTCACTTAGAGAAACAACGTGGTGGAATTGGTATGCGCGGTCCGGGTGAATCAGAGATTGAAACCGATCGTCGTGTTATCAAAGACAAGCTTTCAAAACTAAAACTGAAGCTCAAGGAATTTGAAAAGCAAAGTCAGACGCAAAGAAAACAGCGTGGCGAAATGGTTCGGGTTGCACTTGTCGGTTATACAAACGTAGGCAAGTCAACATTGATGACATTACTAAGTAAAAGCGAAGTCTTTGCAGAAGATAAATTGTTCGCTACACTTGATACAACAGTTCGTAAGATCGTTTACGACAGAATTCCATTTTTACTTTCCGACACAGTTGGATTCATTCGTAAACTTCCGCATGATCTGATTGAATCTTTCAAATCCACACTCGATGAAGTCCGTGAAGCAGATATCTTATTACATGTCGTAGATATTTCCCATCCGCAATTTGAAGATCAGATCAATGTTGTGAATCAAACATTAGTAGACATTAAAGCAAGTGATAAAAAAGTGATTCTTGTTTTAAACAAGATCGATGCCTACAAATGGGTTGAAAAAGAAGAAGACGATCTCACCCCGAGTACAAGAGAAAATATTTCTTTAGAAGAATTAAAACGAAGTTGGATGAGCCGGATTGATTTGAATTGTATTTTTATTTCCGCAGCGAAGAAAACTAATATTGAAGAATTGCGAAATAAAATTCTTAAAGAAGTTAAGCTTATTCATTACAAACGGTATCCAAATGCAATTTTATAACAAAAAAAAAATTGCAATTGTCATAAATAAATACTTCGCCAAATCGATTTTGACCAATTTGCCATCTTTTGCTGATGGATTGAAAGAGTATTTGGTGTCCAATCATCAAAATTTAAATTCTCATTTGTTATTTTGTATTTAGATGTCAAATAAGCTTCAAGTTTTTTAGGGAAAGGCAAATCATTGGCAAGTTTGTTATTAATTCCAATTTCTAAAAGTGTATAATTACCAAATCTATAGATATAGTCTATTTGTTCATCAGGTTTAAATTTACTTTCCCAAATAGCACTTGGATTTTCTGGCAAAATGTGTTCAATGGTTGATGTAGCATCTTCAGGTTGATCATCTTTATTAGATAGATAATTTTCCATTTGAACTAAAATATACTTTCCTAAATTCTTGTTTCTTTTTGTACTTAAGGTAAGTGTAGACATTGCTTGCTCAAAATTATCATCAGTAACATAGATTGATTTTAACTGTAGCGAAATTTCTCTCGCTGTTCGAATTCCTTTTTTTGCAACCTCAATAGCAACTTTACTAAAACTACGTTCGGCTTCATTTGGATTAAGACCTGAAAGTGTATACCTCAAAGTAAAGGTTACCAATTCTCTTAACATTAATTTAAATTCTGTTCTAGGTAAAAACTCTAGAGCAGAAAGCATTAAAGAATAGCAAGTCGTTACTTCTAGCAATTTAATTGCTTTCAAATATTTTCTCTCTTCTTTGTCCCATAGTTCATCATTGGGCTCATCAAAAGCAGAATAGTATGTTACATTTCTTTCTAAGCTATCAAGAAGTTCAAATGCTCTTTCTGCATCTGTAATGAAACTCTTAATTTTCTTAAATAATGTAGATTGCCTGGCAGGTTCATTGCCACTATATCTACTATTCCAATAATGCCTTATGAAAGTTGTCAGATCATTCGTTTTCAATGTATCCGAAATGTTTTGCCACCGTCTTTCAGCTTCATCTAACTCCAATTTTCCTTTTTTCGCCGCTTGACTAAATAAATAATTTTTTAATAGGTCAGCGGTTGACAATTTAACACCACGAGCATTTAAAGTTTCAAAAACTTTAAATGCATCTAAATCGTTCTGAACTTCTATTACAGTAAAGATTAATCCATTTCCAACTGTTTTTTCAAGAAACTCTGATAAATCAGCGCCAGATGGGTTATTGAAAAATTTTTCGTCCAACATTTTTAAAAAATAATCGAATGCTCTTTGTAATAGTTTCTGCGAAGGCTTCAATTTACCAATTGCGGATGGTCTTCTTAAATTAATTAAATAACTTTGATAAAAATCATCATTATTTCTATTAAGTTTTAGCTTGGAACTTAATGTAAGTCTAGAAGTCGAAAAATTACCTAC
>JAYUWA010000523.1:0-10587 GCA_043753795.1 Bacteroidota bacterium
AAAGCATATGTTCGCCACCTGGTGATCAGCAAAGAAATTCTTGCTGCACAAATCTGTACACTTCACAATTTAGCTTTCTATCTTTGGCTCGTTACTGAAGCAAGAACAAAGATTCTGGAAGGAACATTTCTTTCATGGAAGACGGAAATGGTTGCTAAGCTTGGAAGGAAAATGTAGTTATTCAATGAAATAATCTCTAATTACTAATCTCTAATTACAAAAATAAAAGTAGCCACTTGCCAATTTGAAAATACTAGACAAATACATAATAAAAAAATTCCTCGGAACGTTTTTCTTTTCGCTGGCATTGATCATTGTGATCGCTGTGATCTTTGACATTTCGGAGAAGCTGGATGATTTCATAGAACGCAAAGCTCCATTTCATGCAATTGTGTTTGACTATTATTTCAATTTCATTCCGTATTTCGCAAATTTATTTGCACCGTTGTTTGTATTTATCTCCGTAATCTTTTTTACTGCAAAGATGGCTGCGAATACAGAGATCGTCGCAATTCTCAATAGCGGAATTAGTTTCCGGAGATTGCTCTTCCCTTACTTCATTGCTGCAACTCTTCTTGCTGCCTTGTCATTTTATTTCAATGGCTGGGTAATTCCACATTCTAATAAAATAAAACTTGAATTTGAAAATCAGTATATAAAAAACCCTGTTGAATTTAAAGACAGAAATCTGCACCGACAGATCAGTCCGGGAGTGTTCATGTATCTGGAAGGTTATAACAATACTGAAAATGTTGGCTATCGTTTTTCTCTCGAACGAATTGAAAATGGAAAGCGCAATTGGTTTCTGAATTCAGATCGGATCGTATGGGACAGTACAGCATCAAAGTGGAAAATTGAAAATTATTACATCCGGACGATCGATGGTTTCCGGGAGACTTTGCGAAGCGGAAAAGAAATGGATACCGTACTTTCTATCAAACCAACAGATTTCAAACGCAGGTTAAATATAATCGACGCAATGGATACTCCAACTCTGAACCGTTTTATCAAAGAAGAAAATGAACAAGGCTCGCAAAATGTAAGTACATATATGATTGAAAAATACAGACGGATCGCTGTTCCGTTTTCAACATTTATTCTTATGCTTATCGGTGTTTCACTTTCAAGTAAAAAAGTCAGAGGTGGAATTGGAGTTCAGCTTGGTTTCGGAATTTTTCTGAGCTTTACTTATATACTCTTCCAGCAATTCAGTAATACCTTTGCTATTAATGGGTCGATCCCACCATTGATTGCTGTCTGGATACCGAATTTTATTTATGCGATTATTGCAATTTATCTGATGAAGATTGCGCCAAAATAACTCTGCGGTTTCTGGGAACTATGCGAGAAATGATAGGCAAAATTTATTTCCCGCAGAGTTGCGCAGAATACGAAGAAAAACCGCAGAGATCTCTTCGAGATTAAATATCGAAACTACATTTTTACCAACAAACTACTGTAATTAATCAATAATTTTTCAAACATAATTATGCAGGAATTTCTGCGGTTTTTCTGCGTATTCTGCGCATCTCTGCGGGAAATTTTAAGCAGTATTTATTCTTGTAGATTTACACAGAAATTATTCTACAATAACCTTCACAACCTTCTTCGAAATCGGTGTTGAGATCTTACACAAATAAATTCCGGCTTTCAATCCTTCGACAGAAAATGAAATATGTTTAACACCTTTCTGAACAATCTCATTTAAAATTGACTTTATCAATTTCCCTTTTAGAGAATACAATGAAACATCACAATTCGTAGTGGCGGGCACGGAGAAATCAATATTCAGAATTTTAGAAACAGGATTTGGATAAACGATCAGATTATTGATGTTGCTGTTCACTTCTATCTCGCGTACATCTGAATTAGTTTTATCGACTAAAACTTCATAGACAGTTGCACTTGGACGACTCATTCCATAGGGATCAAGGTGAGCAATATTTGGTGCATCACTTTGGATGCCACCAATGATGTAACCTACTCTTTGATTTCCAGTGATAGAATTCAGATCCAGAATTCCACCTTCCAGATATCGGACTGAAGCTTCCGGTACAAAGAAAGAATTTGTTCCCAGATAACCGGGCATTGATTCAGCCATTTGGTATTCCGTCAAACCACCAACATTGTCACGCGTAACTTTACTGATCGATTGAATGAAAGGCACCAGCGTATCCTGAATCAAAGTAAGCGTTGTGGTATCCAGTGTATACAAACTCATTCCACCAAAAAAGAGAGTATGCATAAAATTGTTTATCGAATCATAAACAGGCAAGGTAGCTGTTGTATATTGATTCAGATTTTCATTGAATGAAGATTGATGTTGCACATTCGTTGAAGTAATATCAATAGGAGTGAGAAATGGCTGATTTGCATTTTTCTGAAACACTCCTCCAAAGGCTGTCATTCCGAACTCACCGGAAGGATAGATCTGCGGTACAAGATTATAGTCACGGCGATGAAATACATTTGTATCCTGAATGGCAACATAATTCGAAACAGAAAGATTTACTCCGTCATCATTAATATTGAATTTACGGATCTCATGCGTATACCTCTGTACGAACGGACTGATCTGTGGTGTTTCTGCATATGCACCATGAAAGTAATGTCCGAATACAAGGTAATATGTTGAATCAATCTTCTCCATTTCGCCACCGCATACCGCAAGGTTCGTGTCAAGCAATTGTCGGAAGCATGAGTTTATTGAGTTACCTGAAGCAACATTAGACATCAGGCAATCAAGATCTATAGAGATCAACGATGGAAATGTAGTATAGACACCTGTTGAATCCGATTTTCCATAACCACCGATCATATAGAGACGATTACCGTCTTGATAAGATTGCATATTGGATGAACCTAATGCTTCATAAATGATAAACGGAAGCTGAGCTACTGAAGCGGCCTGGTATGTATCAGTAACCGGGTCGACAACAAAGACAGAATCATTTCTGCCAAAAGTCGGAAAAGCCTGATTGGCTTGCATGATGTGCAGTCCATCGATTCTACCTCCAAGAAAGAGCCACTTACTACTATGAACAGCAAATGCTCCGCTGTGAATTTTCGGAGCACTTGTGATTGTTGAAGGTTGTATGTGAATATCGAAACTCTGTTGTGCGTAATTTGTCTGAATTGAGATCAAACAAATTACGCAAAACAGTACAAACTTTAATTTCATTTGAAACAGAATTTATTTTATTGAACAACAATTTTCTTAACAAGAATGTTTTCACCTTCTATTAACTTAACAAAATAAATTCCCGCAGGTAATTTTGTATCGATGTTTATTGTGCTCTCACCTGCTCCGACAACAAAACTTTCCTGTGAAACTATTTGTCCGATATTATTTGAAATTACCATATCCATACTACGATCCTTTCTGCTATAGACCTGCAGATTAAAACTACCGTTTGAAGGATTTGGAAATACTGTAACTGTATTTAACCAATTGTTTTCAGAAACTCCAAGGCATAGGTCAACACGCACATTTTGCGAATGTGAATATGTACAACCTGTTTGATCGGTATAAGTATAGGTTACAGTATGCGTACCTTCCCCTGCATTAGCCGGATTAAAACTAGCCAGATTTACACCAGGACCGGAAAATGTTCCGCCAAGAACATTCGGTACTAAAAATGCTGTCGAATTGTAAACACAATACAGCGTATCTAAACCGGAGAAAGTAATACTTAGTGGTGGAACCAGACTTACATAAATCGTATCTCTGTTCACACATGCGCCATTGATTACTTCAAGAACATAAGTTCCATTAGATAATCCTTGGATTTGATTTGTGTCTGCTTCATACAAAGCACCATCTAGATACCAGTTTGCAAAATATTCATCATTCACAATTCCATTCAGGATAACAGAACCTGCACCACAATCAGAAATTGAATCGATTCCATTTGTAATTGCTGCTACGGGAGTGCAGTCAGCAGAAAGAAAACGATAAATGTTTCCACCTGAAGTACCGCAGTACAATTCACCATTTTTATCAGTTCCAAAAGAGATCACACTTGACGCACCAATGTTACCCAGGTTTGTATCTGTGAAACCACCTGTACCATTTGGTTCCAGGTAATGAATGTTTGACTGGCAATAATCAGTATAAAAATATTTTCCGTATAATTCATTGTACTTTCCACCGCGATAAACATAGCCACCTGTTACAGAGCATCCCGAACCGTGAGTGTATGTTCTTACCGGTTCCATATAATCAGTTGCTGGTCCACATGTCAAAGATGAAGGATATGAAACAGAACCTTCTCTGCAGTTCCAACCTAAATTCAGAAAATCGGTTGTTCCAGCCGGGATGAAATCAATTTCTTCCTGCACGTTTTGACCGACATCACCAATCCACATATCGCCGGTAACTTTATCGAAGCTCCATCTCCATGGATTTCTGACTCCAACTGCCCAAATTTCCGGACGACCATTTGCAGTGTCACGTGCAAAAGGATTCGATGCCGGAATTGCATAAGTTGAATCAGAAGGGTCAACAATGATTCGAAGCATTTTACCTAAAAGGGAATCTGTATTCTGTGAACGGTTTCCAGGATCACCACCGGAGCCACCATCGCCCATACCAATGTACAGGTAACCATCAGGACCAAATGCTAAATGACCACCATTATGATTTGAAAATGGCTGATGAATTCTGAGTAGAATTTCTTCGCTGTTAGGATCTGCAGAATCAGGAGAACTTGCAAAGTTTCTGAATCGAGAAATTCTTGTTTCACCGTTTGGTTTAGCAGTATAATTCACATAGAAATAACCGGATGTTGCATAATCATCAGGGAATGCCAGACCTAAAAGACCTTGTTCACCACTTAATTGGACTCTAGTCTGAATATTCATAAATGGTCGTGAATACATTACACCGGCAGTATCCATAAGTTGTATGGTTCCCCTTTGTTCAACTACAAAGAGACGATCATCGCCACAACTTTTGATATCTACAGGAAGTGCTAATCCTTGAGCAAATTGGGTCAGAGAAATCTGAGCCTTACTGACAATTGTAATCAGGCATAAAAATGCCAATAGTAAAATTCCTTTTTTCATAATTAGGGATATTGGTTAGAGTCTCCAAAAATAGTAAAATGTATGGAATTTCTAAGCTTTCCTTACTCTTTTACAGAGCAATTTTTATAGCTATTGGATTAATACTGACTGATATTTTACCCATCTTCCTTTTATTTGATCGGTGGCATGAAAAGGACACACAATTTAGCATGAAATTTTTAGAATTTTACAAAAAGAATCCTCATTTAAAGAATCGACGGATTAGTCAATTGTTTTCCTCAGAAATTAAATTTATTGAAAACCGGTTTGTTCATGTATTCACCTTTAAATCCGGATTGTCGGAAGAAATGAAAGACGATCTCTACAAAATTTTTGGAGTAAGTGGTTTTCATGGGAAATAAAATTAAATAACTGGGGTGAGAAAAACCCAATTCCTATTTAGAATAGATAACTGGCACCAAAAAAAAACGACAGCCAAAATGACTGCCGCTGGAATTTCTTTATACGTCTGAATAAATCAGAAGATAATCTGAGCTGCAAAAACTGCTAAGGCTGAAATTAAAACAGCATCGACAATAAGAAGCATGTACAAGCTAGCAGGAACAGGATCAACCTGAACGCTATTTATAGTCTGCTCGTCTTCTTGCATGTGATTGTAGCTTCCTACGGGTTCATTTTTCATTCTCGTGGGGTTTGATGCATAATACGACATCGGATAACGATATGCTTTGAAGATTCTGGTCATTCTATGATGATGTAAGATTTCGATAGTATTTACTTGATATGATCAGAAATCCATAATAATATCTCACTTTCCTAAACGATTTACGTAAAAATAAAGTGTAAGGATTTCACAGAAATTTATTTTCTTCACAATTCCTCCAAAAAAAATTAAATAGACAGAATGATTCTTACTGATAAGATACTCCTGATTGAGCCTGTTGGCTTTGGTTTTAACAATGAAACTGCTGCTGACAATAAGTTTCAGAGCGAAAGGCCAACCGATATAGTTCAATTACAATTTGATAAATTCAGATCAAAGTTAGAAAACGCCGGTTTAAAAGTGTCTGTACTTCAGCCCCCGGACAATCGCACTCCCGATGCTCTTTATCCGAACAACTGGTTTTCTACTTTTCCTGCGGGAGATCTTGTGATCTACCCTATGATGGCTTTAAACCGACGTGCCGAAAAACGGATAGAATTCATCGAGTATTTAGGAAAGAGTTATTCAAAAATTACGGATCTATCATACTTAGAAAATTCAGATTCATTTCTGGAAGGGACAGGAAGTTTGATCATCGATCATAAATTAAAAATTGCATACGCCTGTTTATCCAATCGTACTTCTGAAGATGCAATTGTGAATTGGGAAAATTTTTGCGGATATGAAGTAATTAAATTCACCGCCCAGGACGAAAACCACTTTCCAATCTATCATACGAATGTAATACTGACTCTTGCACAAGATTTTGCCATAGTTTGTCTGGATTCAATTATTCCACCAGACAAAAAGCGAATAGAAAATCATTTAAGCTCTTCCGGCAGAGAAATCATTTCGATCTCCTTTGAACAAACAAAAAAGTTCTGCGGGAATTGTCTGACTTTAAGGAATAGCTCAAACGAACAATTAATCATCATGTCTGATCAGGCAAAAACAGCATTTACTGATAAACAGTTAAGTCAGATTGAAAAATACTCAAAAATCATTTCATCTGATCTCTCCGAAATTGAATCAATCGGCGGTGGCGGTGCAAGGTGTATGATAGGAGAACTTTTTTAGTAAGTTATAACTTTTAGCATTGCCGAATACTGAAATCTAAATATTAAAAGAATAAAAAAATAATGTTCTGATAATTTTGTGTTATAGGCAGTTTATCATGTTTGGTCACCTATCCATTTTGCGAAAGCTGATATTCTTGACCACATCGTGTCTTTTTATACTAGAAAAAAAAGTGAAAAAAATAAAAAGTGAAAATATAAAAATGATAATCTTGTTATGTTTCATTGTCGTTATTTTTAAATTGTTTATAACGAATAATGGTGCATTGTAAAGTAAACGCTGAATAAAAGGTAGCCGTCCACTATTCACGATTCACTATTAGTTATTCGTTCATTTAAGATTTCCATTCAACTCCTTCACGTCCTTATCCTTGAAAAAATAAGCCATGCCGCTGTAATCACTATAGAGGTATTCTCCGGTAGCACTATTAATTATGGTTACAATCTTATCTGAAGAAGGCTTATACACCTTCATATAATAAAATGGTTTGTCTGATTCAAGAATTTTGTCAGATAAATCTTGTGGAGAGATCATTTCAATCTTTTTTCCTTTATACTCTGCAAACGGATCTTCTTTAGTCCTAGAGTCGAAATTGTTCTTAACATCAGAAGAAACATACAAAACCTGAGTATTCAATTTGGAAATATTCTCCTTATCAACTTCACTTTCAAATCTCCATCTTGGTTTATTATCGACCAAATGTCTGTTGATCTCCTGCAAATAATTTTTCAGATAGCCCCAACTCCATTCCTTTACAATTGTATCGGTCTTACAGATATATTCAAATGCATCCAGACCTACTCTTTGGGTTAATTCTTTCGACATTCTCCAATGCGTTCCCAAATCAATATAAGCAAGTACATCTTCATTTAACAATTGAGGTTTCTCTTTTTTCAGATTTCTCCACAATTGAATTTTTAGTGACGAGCTCTGAGCATATTTTCCAAACAGATCAGAGTTTGAAGTGTATTCGGAGCTGGTATTATAATTTCTCAAACCAAAAAAGATGGCATTTTCGTTTTCAACCATCGTTTTATATCTTTCGAAATCGATAATTTCATATTTGTTAAATGTCCATACTTGTTTAAGGATATTTTCAATTGCTGCCTGATTTTCCTTATCGCCTTCCCTGATCACAAAATAAGTGGTCAATGTTTTATACAGTTCGATGTCTTTGCCTTTAAAACTCGTAGGTTTAATTGCGCCCGGATTACCGATATTTATCTGTGCAATTCCTACTGAATACAATGCAATGAAGACTACAAGTAAAAGTATTTTTCTCATTTTTTGATGAATTAAGAAGGCAAGGTAATAAATATGCAATTCTTTCAAAATAATTTTATATTTACACTATGAAAAAGCTCGCTTTCACACTCTTCATTACAATGATCGCCACTCAGGTCTCTGCACAGATTGATTGGTCGACCCGTGTTGCAAATATCATTTATTCAAATTGCAGCAGTTGTCATAATCCTAATGGAATTGCTCCATTCTCATTAATGAGTTACACGGATGCAACTGACAATGCCTCAGACATACTTAATGCTGTTCAGGATCACAGCATGCCACCTTGGCCACCTGATCCTGCGTACAATCGTCTCGCACATGAACGCGTATTGACGGACCAGGAGATTGCTGACATTGCAGACTGGGTTAACAACGGCACTTTGTTAGGAGATACATCTCTTGAACCTAATGCACCAATGTTTTCAAGTAGTGGCGAGATAAGTTCTCCAGACCTTGTATTATCAGCTCCACCGTATACGGTAAATACAACTGATGATCTTTATCGTTGCTTTGTAATTCCAACCGGACAATCAACTCTTAAATACATCAACGGTCTTGAAGCAATTCCGGGTGATCGTTCAATTGTTCATCATATTCTTGTTTATTCAGACACATCTGCAACACCATTACAATTAGATGCAGCAGATCCTGATCCGGGTTACACTAATTTTGGAGGAACCGGATCGAATACTGCTCAGCTGATTGGAATCTGGGTGCCGGGACAAAGGGCATATTTTACTCCGCCGGGAATGGGAATAAAACTGCTTCCAAATGCTAATGTCATTCTGCAGGTACACTATCCGGGTGGTATTTCAAATCGTGTGGACAGTACCAAGATCAATTTAAAATTAAGTTCAAATTTACAACGGGAAATTGACATTGATGCGCCATTAAATCATTTTTTTCTTGATAATGGACCATTAATTTTACCACCTAATCAAACAAAAACATTTGATGCTCACTATACAATGCCTTACGATATTTCAACACTTGCAGTAGGGCCCCACATGCATTTACTTGGAAAAAGTATTCGTTCGTATGGTGTAACACCATTGAACGATACCATTCCATTCATTGATATTCCTGAATGGGATTTTCATTGGCAAGGATTATATTCATTTCCTCGAGTATTAAAAGTTCCTGTAGGTTCGGTCATCTATTCATCAGCCTTCTACGATAATACCACAGCGAATTCTGATAATCCAAATGACCCACCTGCGTGGGTATTTCTAGGTGAAGGAACAGCCGACGAAATGATGCTGGTATATTTTGCATATACGTTATACTTCCCCGGCGATGAAAATATAATTATTGATTCGTCGATTACAACAGGGATCAATCAACCGATCACAAGCACAATAATTTCAACTTGTCAATTGTATGATCCGGCACCAAATCCTGCCTTCGATAAGATCACCGTGCAATATTTCATTCCAACACTTGCAAAACATCAATTGGAATTATATGATGTTACGGGAAAACTCTGCAAAACATTGAAATCTTCCAGCGAACAAGGACTAATCACTCAGCAATTTGACATTAGTGATCTGCCTTCCGGAAATTATTTTCTGACATTAAGTTCAGAAGGTATTCAAAGAACAAAGAAAGTCATCAGACAGTAATCATTATGTCCTATCTTAAAAATCTGATCGATGATAAACACACCGCACTTCAGATGAAAAAGATCGTGCGTTATGTTGGTAAAGATCAATCACGCTTTGATGAACTGTTAAAGATCACGTTAGGAAAAGAAGAGAAACTTGCACAGCGAGCTTCATGGCCGGCAGGATATTGTGTTGAAGCATATCCTGAACTGGCACGAAAACATTTGAAGCGGATCATTCTACATTTACCTGTTCGATCACATCCATCGATCCAAAGAAATCTGGCAAAACTTTTAATCTTTGTAGAAATTCCTGAAAAGCTTGAATCGTTGTTAGTCGATAATTGTTTTCAGATTCTTAATTCTAACGACTCACCTATTGCTAACAGAGCTTATTCAGCTTATACGATTGAAAAAATTTGCAGAAAATATCCGGAGATGTATCCTGAGTTGATCGGCAGTTTGCAGGCACATTCAGAAGTTGCTTCACCGGGGATGAAAGCAGTATTAAGAATTGTTATGAAAAGCAGTACCAAGTTTTCTAAAAACGAAGAGCTATTGTAAAAATTTAATTACAATAGCGCCTGTCCGATAAAAATCAAACTTTGTAATTTAAATTGAAAATTATTTCTTAAATCAACTTTTCGTAGATTAAATATAAAGCAAGTGTCCACGAGTCGTTGACACACTCTTTTTAAAATCAAAGATTATTCTATCGGCAGGTTTATAATAAACATAAATCATGAAGTCTACCTTAGAAAACGAATGGGTCCTTACAGGATGACTCAAGTACGCCAACAAATGCACAAGGAAAAAAAACGATGCAGGGCCGCAGGCCCGCATCGTTTTTTTCCCTTGTGCATATAAGGAAGCCAACAATTGTCATCCT
>JAYUWA010000524.1:0-3498 GCA_043753795.1 Bacteroidota bacterium
GGGACTCTATCCCGGTTACTTGTCTCCTGTCAGCCACCGCCGGGACTCTATCCCGGTTACTTGTCTCCTGTCAGCCACCGCCGGGACTCTACCCGGTTGTTGTCTCCTCTCAGCAACCGGGACTCTGTCCCGGTTGCACGTCGCCTTCAGCAACCGGGACAGAGTCCCGGTTGCCGCTGTCCCGGCTACTCAACCACAGACAACTTCTCCACCGAACCCCCACACATCACAAAATAAATTCCTGCACCCCATTCAGAAGTGTTCAATTCAACAACATCTTTTATTTTTCCGATATGAATTATTTTGCCTTGAAGATCTTTCACAGAAAAAATAATTTCTTCAGGAGTATCCACTGAGATCTTCAAATTCACTTTGTCAGATGCCGGATTGGGGAATATAGACAGATTTATTTCTATTAAACTCAGTTCATTTACACTCACCGGACAATTTTCAGAGTTGAAGGTAGAGGTTACCAGAATTTGAAAAGGTCCGGTTCCGTTAGGACAGCGGCCATAGGCCACATCAATTACGGGAACTCCGAAGGTAATACTATCAAGAACGGCTCCTGACTGATTACTCAGCATGATAGTCTCACCATTGGCAGATAATTTGAAGTTGCAATGGATATACTGAGTAGTTGTTGCATCTTCATCGGCAAAGACGATAAGATAACCATTGGCAGGAATGAAACTGTTTTCAGGGAAAGTAAACTTAGTCGGATTTGTAATGTCGTCAGTAAGATAGAGGCCAAACATACTTAATGGAGAAGACGTAGTATTGTAAAATTCTATCCAGTCTTCGTACTTGCCATTCTCATCCACTGTATCCGCTTGGTTTAATGGGAGCAGTTCATTGATCACAATCTGGCCCGGCTGAGCTGTAGGAAGATCGGTTGCAAGGGTGTAGAATTCATGTTCGGCTCGTTCTGGTGAAAAAATTCCGGCATCGTTATTTTCTGCATAGATGTAATATTGAGTCAATGCAGAATTTATAGCAATAGAAGCTCCGAAATTATTGTCAGAAGCAGCGCCATCGTTGTGCAAACCATCATCGTACATTAATACTTTAGAGAATTTATCGCTATTCAGGTTTCTAAATCCCAAATACACTCCACTGATTGATGAACCTGCAACATCAGCTGTAATGTTAACTGCAGTATTTAACAATGGAGAAGTATTATCTGCAAGAACATTTGTGATCGATGGCGGCATGAATGTAAATTCGGTGGTGTTTGATAAATATACACTTCTTGCATCCATTAAGTTTTTTATTCCCGGAACAAGATAACTTCCTACTGAAACATCTGCTGTTAAGCCGTTTTGAAAATCAATATCACTATAGAATTTATTGGTATCGGCAGTAACATCTGTAGAGATCATCGTTTGCATTTGTACTGACAATGTTTCATAAGCACCTGAATAAATGAAATCGCTCATGATCGTACGCATGTGCGCAATATACATACGCTTATACATTGGATCATTGAAAACATTAGTGATCACCGGCCAGAATGGATCTGTTGAATGAAGATCAAGCGGCATTTGTTGCATATCCGGAATTGTGAGTCCTGAAAGACCAGTTGCTCCGGCTCCGGCAAACGGAAATCCACCGAAGCTCATATTCAGATCCCATACAACCGGATTAAAATGTCCTGTATGATCTTTGTATAGATAATAATTTTGTGCAAAAACACCGGAGTATGAATCCAGATTCACAAGTGTATTGTTAAATGCAAGCATCCACAGAATGCGATCTACATCGACAACATTATCGAACGATGCCGGATTATTCGTTACCGAATCACATAAAGCAACAAGGTCATTCCAGCCGTAATCGGATTTTACTTCGTAATAATTCATGTAGCCGGAACTATCTGCGCCATTGATGTATCTCAAATTGCTTTTTGTTGTAGGCCCGGGATTGCCCACCGGATTGCATTTAAGCAAAGTGTTTTTTGAGGAGTAAAAATGTTTTGAGCAGAAGTCTTTGCCAATACTTTCTGCATTGCTGTAAATTCCAATGTAATTCCCATTGATGTACAATTTTGCAAAATTAGCTTTTGGACAATCCATATAATTGGAAAGAATAGAGTAGGCCAGTGGTTCTCTGATCATACTTGGATCACTGTAGCCGTTGCTTAATTTAATATCCTTGTAACCTTCATACGATTGTTTTTTGAATGCATCAAGTTCAATGTGCATCGGATTTTTAATATAGGTGGAATCATATGAACTGTTGCCCTTATATTTTACACCCACACTATCGTAACTTATTCCATTCACAATAACGATGTCAGCCGGAACATATCCTTCAGCTCCATATTTGGCAGTGTCAAGTTGATAATCCCAGTTAGGTTGAGAAAAGAATACTTCAATCGTCTGGATAGTGTTTAAATCGTAAAAAGTCTGCTGGGCTCCGGCAGACTTTTTAATGATCAAACTAATTAATAGAAACGCAGTTACTTTTACTTTAAATTTCATATTAATTAACGATAATTTTTCCTGAAAATGATTTGTTGTTATTTGCAATAGCAGTTACAAAATAAACTCCTTTGTTAAGGTCTGATGTTTCAATCTTAACTGAAGAATTATTTCCGGAATTATAAACTGCAACTTTTCTTCCTGTTATATCAAGGATAGATATATCATACGACAAGCTAAGGTCAGTAAATGAAATTGTTGTAAAATTCTGCGCAGGATTTGGATATAATTCAACACCTGTCAATACTTCATTTTCATTAATTGCAGTTAAGCACGACGTGCAACTTGCAAAACAAAATGTAGTTAGAATGGTGTCACGAGATACAGTCAATTCACGACTTGAGTTCACAGAGCAGATGGAGGGAATTGATTCAACACCACTAACAGAATTTCCATTATAGAATTTGTATTCAAAAGTTCCTGCCGGCATGTAATCGATCCTTTCATGAACGTTGGTAGCAAAACTATAGAGGAAGTCAGTAGTTGGGTCCCAGTTCTGAAAATTTCCTGCAACATGAATTCCGGCACCATCAACTGAAGGCAACGTCTGTGTATCGACTAGAAACCGAACAAGATAATTTCCTGCAGGTGCATTTCCGGCAAAAAGAATTGCCCCAACATAACTGGTATCGTTTGCGAGTGAATCAACATAGATCCATCTGCTATCACTGAAATTGTAACCGACACGTGATTCAATAGGCACGAATTCTACTTCATAAAACTGATCGCCATTGACGAATTTATATTCGTACTTAGAAAATGCAGGAATATCTACTACTACGCTGTAGATCTGAGTTGCACCTTCTTGTGTCATAGTTGTAGTCGCAGAATTCCAGTCGCCACCGGGAAATCCGGCGATGGTCTGAAAATCTCCGCTGACGTGAATACCTGTAGTATTCACCGTTTGACCAATCATGTCAACTGCGAATTTCACTTTTTTTGCATTCGATTGAAATGAAATTAGGAAGACGAAGGCAAGGATGTTAATGATATTTTTCATTATAAATAGTTTTTGGAG
>JAYUWA010000525.1:0-3493 GCA_043753795.1 Bacteroidota bacterium
CAAATGATGTGATATCAATTTTTTTGAAACTTGATCGCTCACTTTTTATTCCTTCGAAAACTAAATCGCCGTAGGAGTTGAAAATTTTAATTGCTATTGTTTTGTCCAGCGATGGATCTGTTACAATTGAAATTTCCGACGTTGCCGGATTTGGGAAAAGATAATTGCCGCGACTGCGGATTCCACCTGCAAATGATGATGGTCCGAATTGACAACTGATCGTATCAACCATAATTGCATCGAAGTTCTCACAACCATTGGCATCGGAAACTAAAACTGAAAACACTCCTTCAGTACTTACTGTCAATTCACTTAATGTAGAATTGTCTGACCACAAATATGAATCAAACCCTGTTCCTGCCTGTAAGGTTATACTCGAACCAATACATATCACCGTATCGTTTCCAAGATCAACAACAGGTGCCGGGAAATCAAATCCGATATTTACTATTACGTAGTCCGGACAGCCAACATAATCTGCTACTTCAACAACATATTCACCCGGACTTAAATTCGTAACAACTGCTGTTGTTGCGCCGCCCGGTTGCCAGTTGTAGAAATAAGGAGCTGTACCACCTGAACCGGTAACTTCTGCTGTTCCGTCTTCACCGTTTTCACAAGTTGCATTTGATGTAGAAACCACCGTTCCAACGATGCCTGCTGTATTATGAACAATGTCTGACAGGTTTACTATACAGCCACTGAAATTATCTGTAATAGATACATCATACATTCCTGCAGTAAGTCCTGTGGCTGTGCTATCGGTACTCACTGATGGATTCCAGCTATAAGTAAAATCACCACTACCTCCAGATGTACTTACACTTGCAGTTCCATCAGATGCATTACAAGTTGCAGGTGTTGTCGACATTTCCGCAGTAAAACCACTGCCGCCGTTGATTACAAAATCTGTTTCTACTGAACATTGATTATCATCTGTTAAAGTCAATGAATATGTACCTGCAACAAGACCGGAAATTGATGATCCACCCGTTGGCGGATTTGTATGCCATGTATACGTGTAAGCAGGTGTTCCGCCTGTTACAATTGCACTTGCACTTCCTGCCTGACCTGAACATGTTGCATCTACAGTACTCACTGTAACATTCAATGGCGGTGGTTCAGTGATCGTAAAAGAATAGGCACCACTGCATCCGGCAGGATTAGTTGCCAATACAGTGTAATTTCCTGCTGTAAGGTGACTGATGCTCGGAGTTACGAATTCACCCGGCGTCCAAATGAATTCATATACTCCCGGTACCTGCATTGCTATTGATGCACCACCGTTGTGCCCTCCATTGCAGGAAACATCATGAGTAGAAACTGTTGCAGCAAGATTTGATAGGTAGATTGCATATGAGAATGATTGCACTCCGTTTGACGGACATGCATTATCACGAACAGTTACAGTAAAAATGTATGGAAGTGTACGAACATCACTGATATCAGGAGTCCAGCAAAAATTTCCTACCGGGTGTTGAGCTGTTGTCGAAGTAAATGTTGCTCCCGGGATTCCATTGTTCCACGTCATTGTTAAAGAATCAGGAGTGTCCATATCAGATGATAAAATATCAAAACAGATTGGACCATTCAAACAAACATTCATTGTAAAGTCTGCTGTTCCATTGATCCCTGAGGCCAGTGGAAGTTCATTGTTACACTGAACTGTATACACTTGGATATCTCTTATAATACTTCCGATCAAGACTCCATTTCTATACTCCTGTACTAATACAGCAAATACAGAAACTTCAGCCGCAGTTGGATGAATAAATACATCGCCAGTATTCGGATGGATAGAAACAGGCGGAGTTGAACTTAATGGATTTGCAATTGAATATCCGGGCAAATAATTTACCGGAGCATTTGGACCATCTCTAGGCGCTATGAAAGCGTATACAAGCGAATCACCATCTGCATCTAATGCGCCATGGTTGTAATAATTATTTTGCCCGATACATTCAAATGCGATTGGAATGTTTGAGAAGATGGGTGAACTATTTTCAGATAACGTATTGTTAAGATTTGCTTCAATGTACATATCATACCCATCCGGATTTGTCAACGTGGTTATCGCTGCATTTCTACAACATTCCGTTGCATTGAAATTCCAATCCGGACAAGCCTGATTCAATGTTACAACTGCTGTGTATTCCCATCGTTGAATTCCCGTGGCTGTACCACCATCGCAAGTTGTCAATGTTCCTGGACATACGAATGTGATCTGCTGTCCGGTTCCCGAAACCGGAAGTAAAGTTATGTTATCACTGAAGCCACAACTATCAGAACCGTAGTTCAGATTAATTGATGTTTGTGCATCTATTCCAATACAATCTCTGTAAAAAGTATAGGTGATCAGATACTGATTGTTTCCAATGTAAGTGTACGTCAGATCGGCGCCGGCCATGTGTGTTGCATGAATCCGTTCAGTGGTCAGAAATAGCGAGAGGAAAACAATGAAACCAATTGCAAAATAATTCCGGTTAGGGTTAGTAGAATTTTTTTTCATAAGTTGAATTATCAGAATGACAATTATTATTAGGGTCTAATTATTTCTTCTCAAATACATTCAAGCGAATTATGAAATCAAGTTGCCAAACTTTCGACATCTATTCACTCAAAACACTTTTAAAAGTGACAGGTCTGTGGGTAACCGGCATATAAATCTATAACTTTTTTTTGAATTTGAAAGCAATTTAAAGTAAATTACTGCTTTGATTTGCGCAATTTAAACTTATTGCTCAAAAAACAAGAATAGAACGGACGTGAGAATAAAAATATCATTAAAAATTAGTGCCAAGTAGACAAAATTTTAAAAAACAACAATTCTAAAAACTTATACTGAGTTAAAGCACAATCACGCCTGCATTCACCTGTTCATTAATATTAACAACTACATTAGAAATACATGTTATTGGATAAATTGTATCAGGTACTACACAAACTGTATAAGTTCCTGCAGGTACACTGCCAATTAGAAAGTTTCCATTGCTGTTAACAGGAGAAGTGAAAGTATCTGTTCCCATATAAGCATATGCAATTGCAGGAACGATTGGTGAAATAGATCCTGCGATACTTCCATCTATACCAATTGCATTTGCACGGATAACAGGCTTGAGATGAAAGACACCATTTCCCTGTTCAACTACTGAACGTCCTGCATCAAAGTCGAGTAAGATTATATTGGTGACACCACCAATAATTTCTTTATGGATCTGAAGCTTCAATCCACTTTGCGATCCGCTTGGAATAGTTAACGGATATGAAACTCCATTCTTTGTAACAGAATTATTCGTACCCAAGATCAAACGGATCTGAGAAACTTTTCCTGTAGGTAAATTAGCAGTGGCGATCAGAGTATCTAGTCCGTTTGCATATTGCAACAGATTGTATTGACCGGGAAATGGAACGGCTAAATTGATCCATCCATTTGTGCGATTAGAATGTACTTCTACACCGATGATGTCGATTAACACTGAATCATAAACAGCCG
>JAYUWA010000526.1:0-3490 GCA_043753795.1 Bacteroidota bacterium
CACTCAACTATTATTTGGGGACCTTCTGGAAATTCTTGACAAGCATAAAAACTGGTATAAGATCAGGATCATTGCTGATGATTACATTGGGTGGATCGATCAGAAACAAGTCTCCGTTATTTCAACAGAAGAAAGCGAACTTTATAAATCTAATTCTTCTTTTTTATCAAATGATATTCTTCAGATAGCAATCCTGAATAATTCAGAAATGTGTACTATCGTTATGGGAAGTACGCTTCCCTTCTACTCAAACAAAAGTTTATCCTTTGCCGGAAATAAATATTCATTTGAAGGAAATACTATATTGGCTTCAAATAAGCGTCCGGAAAATATTACACTTCAGGCCCAGCTTTATCTGAACTCACCTTATCTGTGGGGCGGGAAATCTCCATTTGGTATTGACTGTTCGGGACTGACACAAATAGTCTATAAAATGTGCGGGTATGAGTTACGACGAGATGCTAATCAACAAGCAGAACAGGGAGAAACGATAAGTTTTCTGGAAGAATGTAAACCAGGTGATCTTGCATTTTTTGACAATGACGAAGGGAAAATTATTCATGTAGGAATTATTACCCATGGAAACAATATAATTCACGCAAGCGGAAAAGTTCGTTTAGATAAACTCGATCATCAGGGAATTTTTAATTCGGAGACAAAAAAATATTCTCATAATTTGAGACTTCTCAAAAGAGTGGTCTGATTTTAAGCCTTCTTCATATACTTCCTGAGCCTGATCTAAGAGAAACGCAAACTTAGAAAATGAATGAATTATAATTTCAAAGTATTTACTATGTGCATCCAAAATTGTCATTTGGATGTCTTTTTGATTAAAAAAATCATGAAAATTCGGATTTGTCCAAAAAATTTAACAAATTTGGCATGAAAATTACGAAGGGTATTTTAACAAATACTAATTGACATGAAGAAGATCTACATTATCCTAATTATATTGATTTCTGCCTCAATTTCAGGCATTATGGCACAAAATACAGAAATTTCCATTCCTTTATCTCAGGAAAAGATGAATGTGTTCTTTTCTTCTAGTGAAAATAATATCCATTTAAGCTATACACTGGCTCATGCAACAAATGTCGAGATCAAGATAGTTGATATCACAGGTAAGGAAATTCGTTCAATAGCTCTTCCCTTGCAGTTTCCGGGAACTTATTCCGAGATCATTGAAAGAAGCTCATTGCGTGACGGAATTTACATCATGCAACTAAACTGGGGTGGAAAAAGGTTTATAAAGAGGTTTATTATTTCTTAGTCAATTACTAAACAAGATCAAGCATATTTTTCTCCCGCAGATCCCAATCTTGAAAGCGAATCAGATGATTCGCTTTTTTTATTTCAAGACATTTGACAATTCATGCGACACTTTGTCCTGGCTATTTTAAAATACCTGTCATTGTGTATTGATTTTTATCAAATAATTCATTTGGCAATTCTTTTGACGAGCTTTGTTCATCTAAAGAGTATATTTATTCCACCATAAAAAATCAGACATGAATCAAAATAACTTCACAATAAAATCTCAGGAAGCTGTGCAGGCTGCTCAGCAATTTGCTGAAAGTAAATCACAGCAGTCGCTGGAACCTTCTCACCTGCTGAAAGGAATATTTTCTGTTGATGAAAACGTACTTCCTTTTATATTGAAAAAGTGTAATGTAAATATTGACAAACTCAGGGATGAAAATGATAAACAGATCGACACTTTTCCAAAAGTGGAAGGTGGAAGAATTTATCTATCAGATGAACTGAATAAGATCTTTCAAAAAGCTGCATCTAATGCAAAGGAACTTGGCGACGATTTTGTATCGCTTGAACATTTATTTCTTGCAATGATCAACGGCAAGGATAAAGTTTCAGTACTTCTAAAAAATTCCGGAGTAAATGAGAAGGATGTAAAATCTGCAATTAAAGAATTGAGAAAAGGCAGTAAAGTAACCAGTGCTAGTGCTGAAGAAACCTATAACTCATTAAACAAATATGCGAAGAATCTGAATGAGCTTGCCCGTAACGGTAAACTCGATCCGGTTATCGGTCGCGATGAAGAGATTCGCAGAGTTCTCCAGATCCTATCGCGCCGAACAAAGAACAATCCTATCCTCATTGGCGAACCCGGTGTTGGAAAAACAGCGATAGCCGAAGGTCTTGCACACAGAATAATTGATGGCGATGTTCCTGAGAACTTGAAACAGAAACAAATTTTTTCTCTCGATATGGGCGCATTGATCGCAGGTGCAAAGTATAAAGGAGAATTTGAAGAACGACTTAAATCAGTGGTTAAGGAAGTCATTTCTGCAGAAGGCGATATCGTATTATTCATCGATGAGATTCATACTCTTGTAGGTGCCGGTGGCGGTGATGGAGCAATGGATGCTGCCAACATTTTAAAGCCTGCTCTGGCACGTGGTGAGTTACGTGCGATTGGAGCCACTACTTTGTCTGAGTATCAGAAATATGTTGAAAAAGATAAAGCACTTGAAAGAAGATTTCAGAAAGTAATGGTTGAAGAACCAAATACTGAGGACGCTATTTCTATCTTGAGAGGACTTAAAGAACGTTATGAAACTCATCATAAAGTCAGAATAAAGGATGAAGCAATAATTGCTGCAGTTGAACTTAGTGAAAGATACATCTCAGACCGTTTCTTACCGGACAAAGCAATTGATCTGGTTGATGAAGCTGCTGCAAAATTACGTCTTGAAATAGATTCTGTCCCTGAAGAACTTGATGAAATGAATCGCAGGATCATGCAACTTGAAATTGAAAGAGAAGCGATCAAAAGAGAAAAAGATGAAAGAAAATTAAAGGACCTCAATGAAGAAATTGCTAATCTGAACGAAGAGCGAAATCAACTTAAAGCAAAATGGGAATCCGAAAAGCAGATCGTTCAGGGAATACAGTCATCGAAAGAAAAGATAGAAGCATTGAAGTTAGAAGCTGAGCAAGCTGAACGTTCCGGTGACTATGGTCGTGTTGCAGAGATCCGATATGGAAAGATCGGAGAAGTTGAAGCTAAACTTAAAGCATTGGAAGTTCAACTAGGTACAATGCAGACAGAAAAAGCGCTAATCAAAGAAGAAGTGGATTCGGAAGATATTGCCGAAGTAGTTTCACGATGGACAGGGATTCCTGTAAACAGAATGTTACAGAGCGAAAGAGAAAAACTTTTGCATCTGGAAGAAGAATTACACAAAAGGGTTATCGGACAAGATGAAGCAATTTCTGCTTTGAGTGATGCGGTAAGAAGAAGTCGCGCCGGATTACAGGATGCTAAAAAACCTATTGGCTCATTTATTTTCCTTGGAACTACGGGTGTTGGTAAAACAGAACTTGCGAAAGCATTGGCGGAGTTTTTATTTAACGATGAAAACTCTATGACCAGAATAGATATGAGTGAATATCAGGAAAGACATACCGTTTCTCGATTGATCGGAGCTCCTCCGGGATATGTTGGATACGATGAAGGTGGACAATTAAC
>JAYUWA010000527.1:0-3489 GCA_043753795.1 Bacteroidota bacterium
TTATTATTGATTGAAATAAATTTCAACAAAAAATTTGGTATACAATTAATTTTAATTTTTATTTACAAATAATATAATTCAAAATTTATGGCTGGTACATACACCCAAATTTATATTCAAATTGTTTTTGCAGTTAAAGGAAGAGAGAATTTACTTGCTAAGCAATGGCGACCTGAAGTCTTTAAATATATTTCTGGAATAATTGAAGCCAAAAATCAAAAATCGATTATTGTTAATGGAGTCGCAGATCATGTTCATGTATTCGTCGGCCTTAAACCAACTATGTGTATTTCTGATCTTGCCCGCGATATTAAAAATAATTCATCGAAGTTTATTAATGACAAAATTTTTTTGAATAGTAAATTTTCATGGCAGGAAGGTTACGGTGCCTTTTCATATTCGCATTCGCAATTAGATAATGTATACCAATACATCTTCAATCAAGAAGTTCATCATGCAGCCAAAACATTCAAGCAGGAATACAAAGAGTTGCTTGAAAAGTTTGATATAAAACATGAAGATAAATACCTCTTTGAGACTTATGATTTTTGATTCGTTTTTCCATTACCGCATCACCCTCGCCACATAATCCCGCACCGTCAGAAACTCATACCCCTGGTCGGCGTAATAGCCGATGAAATCTTCATAGAGGGGAATGGCTTTTTTGCCGAGGTTTTTTACTTTCATTTTACCGCGGATGACGTCGCTGAGCAGGTGCTTTATCGGGTTGGAAGTGCGACGGGTGATGATGCGACGCTCGGAATGCTCGTCGATGAATTCGTTTGGATGAACATCAAAGACCAATGGCTTTTTGTTCATACTTGTTTCCAGGTTGAACAAACGCTGTTGCATAGATGTAATCTTCGGAAAGAGACGGAGCGTTGTACCAACGAAAGGAAACAGAAATGCAGTAAGTGGAATTTCTATTAAGGTGCTGTTACCTCTTTTGAAAAGATTGTCTTCGGCTGTAAGGTAGGGGAGGCGCGGTGCGCGAAGCCAGTTAAGTTTTTTTAAACCTCCAAAAGAAAGAAATGCATCGAAGCGTTGTGATGCAACTGAACTGTCGGATTCAAATCCGGTTTCAATTAATGCACGCGGTGTATGTTGATTGACACGTAAAGCAGGAGCTCTGAATGAAACAACTTTTTGTTTGCTGATATCTTCTAAAATATTTTTTGAGCGAAGCAGATGTTCTTTTTGTTGATCAAAAGAAAGTACATCAAATGCCTGATCGACTTCATGTGTCCATCCATGTGATGCAACCTCATGACCGTATGGCAAGATCATTTTTACAACATCCGGAAATTTTTCTGCCATATCTCCGACAAAATAAAATGTGCTTTTGATGTTGAACTTTTTATAAATTTCCAAAAGCAATGGCATGCCTTCTTGCAGAACTTTGACACCGGTTTCATCACGAAGTGTGTTAAACCAAATGCTGTGTGTTTCAACATCGTTTGTAAGCAGACAGAATTTTGACACTTTATTTTTTAAGTTAATTAATTTGAATTCTTCATAAAATTAATTGTAATTATTTTAATGAATTGATCCAAAACAAATAGCAAAACTGGCAAAGGAGAATTTTCATTGCGACCATTTGGGGAACGTGTTTACGTCAGGTTGCAACAAAAATTCTTTTTGCCGACACCTCTTTTTACAAGTTTTTTATGATGGAGTTACTACAAAAGTGGGGAATTTGTCCCACATTTCCCCTATTTTAATATGCATTTACGGCATATCCTGAGACGATGGCCGATTTCTCTTGCAAATTCCGTTCCTTATGATTAGATTTGAATATCAATAATTCAAAACACCACCACGTTCTGAATCCCGCTCTCCGAAAGGCTTTCGCCTTAGGTATTCAGAAAAAAAGACAGTGTACATCTGCGAGTCAGTACACCAACCATAAAATAAAATAAAGCAATTAATTAAAAAATAAAATTAATTAATTCGGAATTATTTTGCTCATTGTAAGAAATGAGCAGGATTATGAAACATAACATGAACACAAATCTTATGTTTGTTCCGGGAACGAAATAGTAAAATGAAAAAAGAGAAGAATACAAAAAATGTATTGCGTCAATTTTCGTTCCGCAACAATCCGGTTGTAGGCTCTTCTGCAATTGCCACGAAAAATTTTCAGCGATCTAAAAAGCGATTACACAATTTCCGTCCGCATCTTGAAAAGATCGGAGGGATGGATGCTGATGTGAAAAAATACATTTCCGATTTCTGCAATTTGAAAACGGAAGGAACTTATGTTATGCGTACGTCAATTGCTGATAGCGTCAACAATCTTCCCGCAAATGCAAAGACGATCATCAACTTAAAACGGATCAACGATGTCCGCGGCATCAATAATTTTTTACATAAAGTAAATGATCATCTGATCGAAGGCGGTTTGTTCATCGGTTGTGTTGAAACAAAGTACTTAAGAAAGCGCCGAATCATGAATCGCTTTCCTGCCGGACTTGCACACATATATTATGTTCTCGATTTTTTCCTTAAACGTGTATTCCCGAAATTCCCGGTGACACGCTCTTTCTATAAGGTACTTGTTGGAGAAAGAAACAAAGTACTTTCCCGCACAGAAACATTAGGCCGGTTATACGCTGCCGGATTTGAGATCAAGTCAATGAAATTTGTTGGTAAGAATCTCTACTTCGTAGCCTCTAAAGAAAAATCACCACTCTTCGATTACGAACCTGTATATGGCCCGATCTTCAGAATGCGCCGCCATGGAAAAAACGGTAAAGTGATCCACGTATATAAGATGCGTACAATGCACTCCTACTCAGAGTACATTCAGAAATATGTATATGATATGAATAATCTGGCTGATGGAGGTAAAATGAAAGACGACTTCCGGGTTTCAACACTTGGGAAATTCTTCCGCCGCTATTGGATCGACGAACTTCCAATGATCATAAATCTACTGAAAGGTGACCTTAAGATTGTCGGTGTCCGTCCGCTGAGTTCACATTTCCTCGGATTGTACTCAGAAGAACTTCAGGAAAAACGCCTTCATCACAAACCAGGTCTGATTCCACCATTCTATGTAGATATGCCTAAGACGATGGAAGAGATTCAAGCTTCTGAAATGAAATACCTCATCGCTCACGAAAAAAGCCCGCTAATGACAGATGTGAAATATTTGCTCAAAGCTTGCTATAATATATTGATAAAGCGAGCACGCAGCAAGTAACGAATAACGAATAATGTCGAGAGTTTATTCGAGGTTGCAATTCTAATCAAGGCTACGAATATCGAAAGACGGAAAACAAAAAGCAAAAAGCAAAAAGCAAAAACGACTTCCCAACCACAACCCGCCTAACCAAACTTATGTTCAGAAAGCTTACGCACACCTTTCTCATAGTACTTTTATTACTTTCTTTCAAGACCTCTTTTTCGCAGGAGGTTTATGTGCATGTAAATAATACTGACCTTTACGATTTCATCGACGAACTTACCAACAGTAGGATCATCAAT
>JAYUWA010000528.1:0-10454 GCA_043753795.1 Bacteroidota bacterium
ATATATTTTTTACTTCAAAAATATATTGCAAAATCTAGGATACGATTTTCACTTATTCTTAAATTATTGCTACAAAATGACTTTTTGAGGGTCGACTAACTAATAACTAATAGTGAATAGTGAAGAATGAAAATAGAAAAGTGAAAAGTGAAAAGTGAAAAGAGAAAAGTGAAAAGTGAAAAGTGGGAGTGCCTGAGAAGGTGCTCATTTCTTACTGCTGGTATTCACTATCACTGGTTATTTTCAATCGACCGGATCTTTTATCATTATACAATCAATCCCGGTAATCCCGGCAATCCATTAAATTCCGGTAAATAATCCTGGTTTCACTTACGTTCCAACAACGTTACCGCATAACAACAAACTCCTTCTTCACGTCCAATAAAACCCAACTTTTCATTTGTTGTCGCTTTGATCGAGATATCATCTTCTGTTATCTCCATGACCTTTGCAAGCACAGCTTGCATCTGTGGTATGTAGGGGGCGATCTTTGGTTTCTCCAGGCATAAGGTAATATCAATATTTCCGATCTTGTAGTTCTTCAGGTCGATCAACAGACATACCCTTTGCAGTAAAACTTTACTGTCAATGTTTTTATAGTCAGAAGAAGTATCAGGGAAGTGCTTTCCAATATCTCCCAGATTCGCTGCACCAAGTAGCGCATCGCAGATCGCATGGATCATGACATCAGCATCAGAATGCCCGACAGCTCCTTTTGAATGCGCGATTTTTATTCCGCCTAGACAAAAGTCACGGCCTTCTTCCAGTTGATGTACATCAAATCCAAATCCTACTCGCATAGTGTGTGTTATATATTATGCAAATAAAAAAAAAGCGGATGAAAGATCATCCGCTTTTAAATTATTTTTTATTATTTTTTATTCAGTTGTTTCAGTATCTTCTTTCACTGCATCAAAATCAAAAGTAAGAGTAAACCGAAGAGTATTCTCTAATGGATTTCGTTGAGTAGTAGGGATCAAATAAGCAAAGTCAAGACCGAATACATTGTAACGTAATCCCGCACCAATTGTAAAATACTGGCGATTACCTTTTGTTGCTGCTTCGTGGAAATATCCGGCACGGATTGCAAATTGATTGTCGTACCAGTATTCTGTTCCTATTGAATAAGTAAATTCTTTTATCTCTTCTTTGAATCCTGCCGGAGCATCGCCCCATGAACTGAATAAAGCCTGTGGAACGGAAATGTCTGTCGGATCTTTACCTGCTGCAACAACTCTGTTACCATCTGCATCAAAAACATAATTCCCTGTAGAGTCCTTTGCATAAACCGGTGGAGTAGGGACAAGTAACTTGTTAATGTCAAAACCAAATGCTATTGTATTGTATTTATCAAGTTCCATTTTCAGATTCGTTCCCAAACGGAAATTTGTTGGAATGAAATCTTTTGTCTTAGTATCTGTGTAAGAGATCTTTGTTCCGATGTTGCTGATGTTTAATCCAAAAGCTAGTAATGAATTCTTTTTAGAAACATCAATTTCCTTCGTATAATAACCTGAGATATCAGCAGCAACAGAAGTTCCCGCGTGTGTATTGATCGTTCCGTTTTGAATGGTAACTCCACCCGTAAGGTTGGAATAAATATAACGTAATGCCAAACCTCCGGAGAAATTCTCTCCAAGTTTACGTGCATAAGCAAGGTCAAACGACCATTCGCTTGGGCTGAAGGTGTAATACTTAACAGCAGCTTCGTCTGTAAAATCTATACTTCCCAAAGAGAAGTATAATAAAGAAGCAGCAAAGGTCTGATCCTTGTTTAATTTTTTATACCCCGATACATAAGCCAGATTTATATCGCTGACCAATGCACGTAACCATGGTGTATAGGAAATGGAGAAACCGCCATTCTTTTCTATAAACGCAAGCTTCGCCGGATTCCAGTGAATGGAATTTGCATCAGGTGTAGTGGCTACTCCATAATCGCCCATTCCACCGGCTCTTGAATCCGGAGCAATCTGTAAGAAAGGGACAGAAGTTGTTATCGTATTGATTTGTCCTAAAAGAGAATCTCTAAAGGAAGAGATCTGCGAACTGGCAGATTTCGAAATCAAGATCATTGCCAATATAGGCAATACGCATTTTTTGAAGTTAAATTGCATTTTTATGTTAAATAGTATAAGCCAAATATACGGGAATTAATAAATTTTGTTCAGTTTAACGGAGAATTACAAGTTTCTCGAATTTGTCAGCATAATCGCCATCATAGGTCCTGACTCTCAGCTTGTAAACATACACACCTTTTCCGATTTTATCGCCAAAATCATCCAAACCGTCCCATTCGATATCATCTGAACGATATCCAGTGGGTGTTATTTTATTTGAAAGAGTTTTAATCAATTTTCCTGAAACCGTAAAGACCTGTACTTGTACATCCATTGGCACAAATGGTCTGTTGTGCTCAAACATAAACGTAGTATGTGTGGTAAATGGATTTGGATAATTCAAAACATGATCCAAAGCAAGTGTAGCACTTTCGCTTACAATAAAATCAGTTGATGCTTCACTGGAATTATTGTACACATCCCATGCCTTCAGATTCAAAGTGTGTGGACCACTGGAAAGATCTTTGAACTGATAATTCAGTTTTCCTTTCTGATAACTGTTCAGATCATTCTCATAATAATCATTTAAAATATATCGTCTGTCTGTCCGGTTGTCCAACTCTGCACTCATATCGTGACCGATTCCGGTTCCAACGGTATTAACTCCACTTGTGTCAGAGATCAAAGCATATAAAATCGGATCTTTATTTGTCATGCCGCCACGAACGAAATTCTCGTCATTCATATAAATTCGGATAACCGGACCTTCACTATCAGCAGTTGCGTTTTGATTTACACCACCAATCGTTACCAATGTGTCGCTACCGCTAGCATCAATCACTCCGTTCTGTGCGTAATAACTTAGCTTGCCATTTCCATATTGGTAAGCAATATCTTTTGGAACATAAAATGAATAACTGAAGTCACCATTTACAACACTTGACTTCCCTGAGTAAATTACATTTTTCTGCAGTGTAAATGGTTGTGGCGTAGATGGGTTTTGAGCATCATTAATGTCATTACCGATCGTTGAATAAGTTGCTATTTTATCATAAACCGTCGGATATATAGTTCCATTAAAGCTTGTCATCTTTGCACCTGAATAATCTTGCACTTCGCCGGCAATAGTGACTTTGCTCAAAGCTTTTAAAGTATCAGTACTCGATCCTATGTTTACGCCATTGATTGTCTTTGTTTTTACCATGAATTCAGGATATGCAAGTTTCAAGGCAGGGTCACCCAAATAAAGGAAATTTCTGACGTATGGATCTACGTACATATCTGATTTCGTCTTTTCGAAAATATCGCCCGTTCTTTGATATTCACCGCCAACTTTTTCAAAAATGTGAGTGAAAAAACGTGTACATAAATTGTTGTTTGAACTTGAATATGCAAGTCGTGATGTTGTGAACATGCAAATAGCTCCACCATTAGGATTCAAAAAAACATATTCGCCTGCAGAAACTCTTCCGGGATCATCGACTCTGGTAAATTCACAAGTAGCAGTCAGGAAGGCTGCCAGCTTATTTATGTTGGTCCAGCTATTAATATCGTTGTTCTCAAGTACACGTTCATGAGCCCATCCCAATTCACCACCATGTCCTATGTATGTCATCAGTAATGTTCCTCTCTGAATCCGGTCTGCAATCGCATTCTTTACTTCAGGATACCGCTGTCCACCGGGTGTTGATTCTTGTTGGTAAGCATCAAAGTAGATCTTGTCTACATTAAATGTAGGATACGATTTCCGGATACGATTGGCAAGTGTGTCCGACTGACGGAAGTGAATGTTATAATCCTGGTCATCACCTACGAAACTCACATTATTTCTCCAGCTACCCATTACAGCATTGCCGCCTTTTACATAAGTCCTTATTTTGTTAAGATGTTGCGCTGCTTCTAAAGCTGTTCCCACAGGAATTCTTCCTACACTCATATCTACGATCTCATTGTTATACCATTCTCCTTCTGAATCATCTAACAGCGCAAAGAAATCATCGGAAATATATGTTTGTGTCTGATTAATAGAACCGGGCGACTGATAAGATGTAACAAAATTTGTGTTGGCTGCAAGTCTGTATTTATTATCGTAAGATGCATCTCCAAACAAAAGTAAGTATTTTGGTAAGTCTGCTGAAGTTGTTGCACGATCATAAAACATCTTTGCAAAATCACGAATGGCAGAAACATCTTGAGCACCGCTGCTGAATTCGTTGAAGACCTGATGAGTTGTGGCAACTGTTACTGACATATTATCGTTGGTCCTGTGAAAATCTGCAAGTTCATTTGCAGCAGAAAGAAACATTGGATTCGTAACAATAAGATAACTTGTTACAGGCAAACTATGTAGATTCTGATTTTCGATTCTGCCAACAGCTCGTGGTGTTAATAACATTGTGTTGTCAAACAGAACAAACGTTTTTAGTTCAGGAGTGGGAGTAGTAAATGAAACATTTCCATTTGTAAATGAAATTTGTTGGTCCACTATATTATATAGATCACTTACATCCCAGACTGATTTAGTATTTCCTTGTACATTCGTAATGAAAAATTCACTGATATTGGTATTGCCAATTGATCGCGCATCGCGGAAGATCAGTTGGCCTGGTACATTTGCCCCGGATAAACTGCGACGGAATTTCAGGTCAATAAAATTTAACCATCCTTGAGCTGATGGATCACTTGAATACATGCTTACACCAACATTAAAAACCGAACTGGAACTGTTGAATGTTTTTGTAAACCCTACCAGCGATGCATAATTGTCTTGTGCTGATGTGCCAACCATTGGAAATGGCTGATTGCCGATCAAATTATTGTTTATGTAAACAGTAAAATAATTGTTAGTAGAATTTGTCGATCTCCCTGCAAAAGCTGAACGGAAAAATACTGTATCAGAACCAACGATGTTAGGGGAGTTGATCGTAAATGAAACTGTATTATTCAGATTGTCCATCGACTCTCCAAACCATTCACGACCTGACTTCAAAAAGTTTACAGCTTCAACTTCATGAAATGCATAATCATCGAAAGTATTGACTGTGTAATTTGCTCCGCTTACTGAACTTCTGCTTTGAATACGCTTTCCATTTTGCTGTCCGTACGTTAGAAAGAAATATGTGGTGTCTGAATAATAGTTTATTTGTCTTTTGTACACAGCCAAACTATCGTCGTAAGTCCATTTTGTCTGAGCAGTACCATAAAACAACATGTAGTCAGTGCTGTCAAATTTTGCATCGCTTTCTCCATTTATAAAAATAGAATTTTCTGAAAGATCATCTACTCTTGGTTTGCTATTTAAAAATGGAAGCATGCCGCCTCCATTTCCATAGAGTTGTATCGTTCTTGGGTCAATACTGTCGATTTGCAATCCGAGGTTTTTCAGAAAATTATAATCGACTTTGTAAACACCGTCTTGTACAACACCAATTTTAAACCATTCTCCATTGGCAAGAATACTATTAGATGCATATACGCGTGAAGCAACTCTATTTGCCGCATTATTGGAGGTCACTACATCAACATCAAATGATTTCAGCCGTTCAAATTGTCCTGTAGAATTTTTACGGATAGCCAGAATAAGAATAGAGGAGAAGGGTTGTTTCTTTTTGTAGGAAACAGATGCATTGACTTTAAATTCATTTGTAATTGATTCCTGCTTTTTGATCAGAGAGACATCAGTAATAGTTTCCGTCACTACATTTTTTAACGTAACACTTATCGATGAAGTACCAATTGGCAAAGCTTCTGTAATAAAGTATTGCGGATTAAAATTTTCATCAGGAATTGAATTCTTAAATTGCAAAGCCTTTAAGACCGATTGGTCTTCAAATCTGATCAGAGAAGGTTCCATCCATTGAACAGATATCGATTTCTTTGGATCAGCGGCCTGAGTATTTACAAAAAAGAAAAATAAGCAGAGGCAAGGAAGAATTTTTAGTTTGTGCATTGTGTTAAGTGGAGTTTCAGATTGGTGCGAGTTGTTAACGTTTGTTATTGTCCAATATTGTAGCCTTAACTACAAAATTACCGATTTATTACAACTTAATACTACCAATTGCAACATTCAAGTGTCATTTTTTGTTCAACTTAACATTTAGAAAACTTTCTTTTTTAAGTAAAACTAAATTATTTATCTTGCTGCGGGTTTTTACACTAATTTTGAAAGTGTAAAATTGTGAACAAATTCATACATAATACCGGAACAGCCTGAAAATAGTAACTTCTACAACCGTAACTCTGTATCTTCACTACCGTATTACAAAGTCTAAAAAACCAATAATGCTCAGGAAGTTTCTGATTTTTATTTTTATCGGCCTTTCCGGTTCTGCCTTTGGGCAAGATCCTGAGTTTACTCAGTTTTATGCTAATCCGCTATACCTTAATCCGGCGTTTGCAGGGTCTGTTCGTTGTCCACGATTGGCATTGAACTATCGTAATCAATGGCCGGCATTGACGGGAACTTTCGTGACCTACAGCGCTTCCTATGATCAGCATGTTGAAGCATTAGGTGGTGGTTTAGGTCTACTTGTACTGAATGACAAGGCTGGTGAAGGAACTCTTTCAACAACCAACATCAGTGCGATCTATTCTTATCAACTAAACATCAATCGTGAATTCAGTGTCAAGTTTGGAATGCAGGGAACTTATGTTCAGAAAAATGTTGACTGGGATAAATTAACATTTGGTGACATGATCGATCCGCGTTTTGGATTCATTTACCAGACACAGGAATTAAGGCCTAATGAAAATAAAAACTTTTGGGATTTTTCTGCAGGAATAATTGGTTACAGCAACAGGTACTATGGTGGTGTAGCAATAAATCATTTAACAGAACCTGAAGAGTTTTATATAAAGGTTGCAAATGGAAGTAAACTTCCAATGAAGATCACTGCTCATGCCGGTGCTATCATCCCAATTGCCGGTAACCGTGATGGAACAACCTATATCTCACCAAATTTTATCTATCAGCAACAACGCGACTTCAAACAATATAATATCGGATTCTATGTTGCTAAAGCCCCACTTGTTGGTGGACTTTGGTATCGTGGCGGTGATTCATTCATTGCTCTTGTAGGACTGCAGCAAGGAATCTTCAAGTTTGGATACAGCTATGACATTACGGTAAGTAAACTTGCCAATGCATCTGCCGGTTCACATGAACTTTCTCTAGGATTACAGTTTGCTTGTCATCCAAAGAAGAAACGCTTCAGAACGCTTAAATGCCCTTCATTCTAATTATATTAAATAAAATAAATATATTTGGCTTTCGTTTTAGCTCAATAAATAACAACGACCTCCCGAAAATGAAAATGATCTCTCGGAATTATTTCAGCCTCATGGCATTAGCTCTTCTTCTTGCATCTTGCGGGAAAGAGAAATCGTCTGTTACAGGCTGGAATTACAACGATCCGGCAAATGGCGGATTTGAAGTTGCTCCTTACGATGAACAAGAGACCGGTCCCGGACTTGTTTTGGTTGAAGGTGGTACTTTCTCCATGGGTAGAACAGAACAGGACATTACACAGGATTGGAACAACATTCCACGTCGTGTAACTGTTTCTTCTTTCTATATCGATGAAACAGAGGTTGCCAATGTTCATTACCTGGAATATTTGTATTGGGTAGCCCGCGTTTTCAGTGCAGATTATCCAGAAGTCTACAAAAAAGCATTGCCTGATACATTAGTATGGCGCGATCGTCTTGCTTATAATGAGCCATTGGTTGAACTTTACTTACGTCACCCTGCTTATCAGCAATATCCTGTAGTTGGTGTGAATTGGTTACAAGCATCTGACTTTTGTGCTTGGAGAACAGATCGTGTAAACGAACAAATTCTAATCCGTGAAGGTATCCTTCGTGTGAATCCGAATCAGATCAATGAAGATAATTTTAATACCGATGCATATTTCGGCGGTCAATACGAAGGTCTTGTAAAAACAGATATCTCTGACCTCAACCCAAGTTCAGGTAATAACGGTACACGTAAAGTAAGAATGGAAGATGGTATCCTTCTTCCACGTTACAGACTCCCGACAGAAGCTGAATGGGAATATGCAGCACTTTCGCAAGTTGGTAATACAGTATATGAGCGTGTAACTGATCGTCGTCTATATCCTTGGAATGGACATATCACTCGTAATAAAGATGAGAAGTATAAAGGTCAGATGATGGCCAACTTTAAAAGAGGACGTGGTGATAATATGGGTACCGCTGGTTTCTTAAATGATAATGCAGATATTCCTGCACCGGTTCATTCATACTGGCCAAATGATTATGGTCTATATTGCATGGCAGGTAACGTTAACGAATGGGTAATGGATGTTTATCGTCCACTTTCTCCTGAAGATAAAAGTGACTTTAATCCTTTCCGCGGTAACGTATTCTCTACACAACAGCGCGATGAAGAAGGTTCGATCATTGAGAAAGACAGTCTTGGTCGTATTCCTCAACGTGAAGTAACTCCTGAAGAAAGTGCTGAACGTCGTAACTACACTAAAGCAGATAACATCAATTATCTTGATGCTGATGAGGCAGAATTTATTAAATACGATTTCGGTGTTACTTCTCTTATCAACGACAAAGCCCGCGTTTACAAAGGCGGTTCTTGGAGAGACCGTGCATACTTTATGAATCCGGGTTCACGCCGTTTCACTGACGAGAGACAAAGTACAAATGACCTAGGTTTCCGTTGTGCTATGACTAGAGTAGGTAGTCCGGTTGGATTAGGTTCTAAACCAAAGACGAGAACAAAATAATCCTACAATAAGCAGTTACAATATTTTTTTTTAGCCCCGTTGGTAACGACGGGGCTTTTTTGTGGTGAGCCAACCGGGACTCTGTCCCGGTTGCCACTAGCAGTGCGTCCCGCTTGGCACTCGCAGTGCCTCCCGGTTGCTACGCACATTTTCCTACCGGGACAGAGTCCCGGTAGGAACACTGTAAGAATCCCGACGCTTTTCCTCAACCCAACTCCTTGCAAACGTGTATAATGGGTATATCAAATAACTCTCAAAAATGAAGAAAATCACCATTTTATTTATTTTACTGGTATCCGGTATTATAAATTCAAATGCGCAAATTGATAACCTGAGTAATTTAAGCGCAGAATGGATGCGTTCAGGTGTTCGAAATGCTGCTACAGATGCTGCTGATATCGTTGTGTACAATCCCGCTGGAACTACTTCCATGAAAAACGGATTGCATATCAATTTCAGCAATCAATCGTTGTTCAGAAATCCAAATCATACGTATGATCTTGGAATGGGCGAAGGACAAAAAGAATACGAACAAAGCAGTCCGGATCTTTTCCTTCCAAACCTTTACATCGCATATAAGAAAGACAACTGGGCATTGTACTCAGGAGTTTTCTTTTCAGGTGGAGGTGCAACGATCGACTATAAACAAGGATCTATCACAACTGATTTAATAGGATTAGGAACATTAGGTGCTGCTCAAGGTGCTTATACTTCTATTAAAGATCCGTTCATTAAAGCTAGTTCAATGTATATGACAACAACTTTAGGTGGGGCATATGCTATTCAACGTGGTATCTCATTTTCTGCAGCGATCAGATATTTATCTGCTGCAAATACTTCACAATTAGGAATGACACTTGCTTCATCTCCGTATGAATTTCCTGATGCTCCTATGAGTCTGAAAACAAAAGACAATGCTTCAGGAATGAGTGGCGTTGTCGGGGTTAGTTTAACTGCTCTAGATAAAATCAGTATCTCAGCACGTTATGAAACAAGAGTAAAATTGAATTTCAAAACAGCTCAGGACCATGATGATTTCGGTTTAACAACTGATGGTGATATGAATCGCAGAGATCTTCCTGCTGTACTTGCATTAGGAATTGGCTTCGATGTCACTTCTAAATTCAAAGTAATGGCGGATTACAACTACTCCTTCCAGGAAGATGCGGACTGGGGTAAATCCAGTGTTGCAACTAACGAAGTTCCATTGTCACAACTTGCAGGTAATTCAACTATTCTTGCTTTCGGATTTCAATATAAAATCAAAAGTAAATTTATCGTAAGCTCCGGTATTGGATTTACGACAATGGATTTCCAGGACAAAGCCGGTTACTATGCTAACTTGGGAACTTTTGAAGTTGTTCATAGTGACAACACAAACATCAACCTTGGATTTGCTTATAAGCCTATCAAAAATATTACATTCAACTTAGGTTACATGCATGTATTCTATCCTTCCGATCAACAGATCAAAGTGGTGAATGCAAAACCATTGGATGTAACGATCAATGCGAATTCCTCGATCAATGCTGTGGCGTTGGGCGTGAATCTTTCGTTTTGATTTTTTGAGAATATAAATTCGAAATTCGAATAATTGTATATAGAAAGGGTTTGACTGAAAAGTTGAATCCTTTTT
>JAYUWA010000529.1:0-3457 GCA_043753795.1 Bacteroidota bacterium
ACGGAACAAACATCGGCGCGGGATTATCACTTGGTGTAGGTTGCAATCGTACAGAGACAAGAAAGATCATCGCTGACGGCAGCTGGACAGGACTTGAATTGATGAAGAAGAAATTCAAAGATGTGTTGACGAAAGAAGTTGTTATCCCTTTTGGCTACGATAAAAACTATGAACCCATGTATGCATGCGATCGTTCACGCCCAACTATCAAAGGAGTAATGCTGATCGTTTCTGCAAAAGATTCAATGATCAATCCGAACGACATGAAACTTCTGAAATGTCAGACAACTATGTATATCGTATCAAATAGTCCTTCGAACGCAGAAAACTTCAATACAGATAAGAATGTTTATTTTGAGAAGGTGAATAAGTTTTTGAATCAGTAAGTTGCACTGCATTCTTTCTGTAAATTACTTCTTTTGATTAAAAATATTAAGGGGTTTAAAGTGGCTATAGCGCTTTGAACCCCTTTCTTTTTAACTCTCTCCTTTCCATTCTCATTGAAAAACGTAACACGATAGGCGGAATATTGAGCGGAAATTAAGAACACACTTTCAAATTAAGGACAACATCAAGCGGTATTCCGCCGGGGAATTTGGAAGTATTCAGTTAAAAATAAAAAAAACTATTTATTCCATTCATGCGTGACAGTTTATCCCATATTCCCCGGCGGAATACCGCTTGAAATTTTCCTGGCATGAAACCGGATACTTAATTTCCGCTCAATATTCCGCCTATCATTTTACCTTTCTATCAATTTCGAAATGTATGAGAATTGCTTTTGGAAAGTTGTTTTAAAAAATTGCGGTGATTGGAAAGTTAAAATTACATATAAAACTTAAATACAAATTCACAACTCTTAGGTATAGCTTTCAGTGCTACCCTTTCAAAAATTTATACATTTTAATCAATGCAATTCGAATTACGAATCACGAAAAAAAAATCAAACCTCATCCTCCGGAATCGCTTCTACTCTTTTTATTTCCGGAACCATTTTCAAGATCGTTTGTTCTATGCCGGCTTTCAACGTCATCGCACTCATGCTGCATGAACTGCATGCGCCATGGAAGCGGAGGCGGACAACCATATCGTCTGTGATGTCGACTAATGAAACATCGCCGTTGTCGGATTCCAAGTACGGCCGCAACTGACTTAGTGCGTCTTCAACTCTTGCGTGCAATTCCATTTTCTGTTCTTTCGATTATTTTATTAATATGCTATTGCTGATACTCTTTCTGTTGGTGATTGGTTTGCATTACGAATTGCAACCTGACGGATCATATTGTCTGCCACTTCACTGAAAGCTTTTGAAACTGCAGTATCGTCATCCAGCGCAACAGGAATTCCTGAATCACCACCTTCGCGGATACTTTGCACCAATGGAATTTCACCAAGGAATGGAATGTTCAGTTCTTTTGAAAGATCTGCTGCGCCTTCTTTTCCAAAAATATAATATTTATTGTTAGGCAATTCTTCCGGAGTAAAGTATGACATGTTTTCTACTAATCCCAATACCGGAACATTTACACTTTCGATCTGAAACATGTTGATTCCTTTTCTTGCGTCAGCAAGAGCAACGTGTTGTGGTGTGCTTACAATCACTGCACCGGTAACCGGTACTGCACTCACAAGTGTAAGATGGATATCACCTGTACCCGGAGGAAGGTCAATCAGCATGTAATCAAGAGCACCCCATTCTGCATCGCTGAATAATTGCTGCAACGCTTTTGAGGCCATTGGTCCGCGCCATGGAATGGCCTTATTCGGATCGACCAGCATTCCGATCGACAAAACTTTTACTCCGTATTTTTCAATGGGTATCATGTATGAAACACCATCGCGTTCGTTGACAAACAAACGTTCGTGTTCAGCGCCAAACATGATGTGTTGTGATGGTCCGTAAATATCTGCATCGATCAATCCGACCTTCGCACCTTTTTTCGCCAGCGCAATCGCAAGGTTAGCCGCAACAGTCGATTTACCAACGCCGCCTTTACCGGATGCTATTGCAATAATGTTTTTCACCTCCGGCAATAATGCGCCGCCTTTAGTACGTGCACCACCGGTTGTGCGGGCAGTCATGTTGACTGTCACATTTGCTTCCTGATCTACAAAATGGATGATGGCATTGATACAAGCTTGCTGGATCATTGCTTTCATTGGACATGCGGGAGTTGTTAATACAACCGTAAACGACACATTCTTCCCTTCTGCTTCAATATTTTCAACCATATTGAGAGTGATCAGATCTTTTTTCAGATCCGGTTCGATCACATTTTTGAGGGCTTCTACAATTTGTTCTTTCGTAATTGACATGGTGCGAAGGTAGGTTATTTTGACAGAAAAGCATGGGGATATAAGGCAAAAATCAAAAGTTAAAAGTCATAATGACTTCGATAATAGTTCAGAATTTGAGATAAATAGCCAATAAGGGTTATGATTTATGGATAGATCGTTAGAAAATTTGGGGTAAAAGAATACTGGCCAATTATTATTGTTGAATTATGATGAAACCTAAATGATTGAATTATTCACCACCAATTTGAAATTGGAGCGTCATTTCATATGCGACCCCTCCGGGGTCGGTTCGGTATTTTGCTTTGTTTTTCTACAAATGTGCGACCCCTTCAGGGTCGTGCGTTATTTAATTTCCGATGCTTTTTATCGAAATAACAGTTGACATATTAATGCGTTTGGAATAAATTAATGACCTATACTACCTTCTATTATTGACAACTCATTTGAATTTGATCGCCCATTTCCTGTGCGACCCCTCCGGGGTCGTGTCGGTGTGGTGTTTTGTTTTTATACAAATATGCGACCTCTTCGGGTTCGTTCGTCTTTGAATTTCCTGTGCTTATTAATTCAAATTACAATTGAATTACACTCATTAAGGCATCTGACTGCCGGCACTGAAGGGGTCGTTTGTTTTTAATTTCATGTGCTTCTAATCTTTATTACAAATAATTATCGTCGTTAACTTTTTTGACTCTCGACCATGAAGGGATCGTGGGTTTTAATTTAATGTGTTTTTTAATCTTAAGTACAGATGAAATATCGTCGTTAACTTATCAGACTGCCGACCCAGAAGGGGTCGCACATTTGTAGAAAAACGAATTACACAATACATACGACCCCGAAGGGGTCGCATATGAATTATAAATAGTGTTAAAAGGAATTTAAAATCAATTTCGATATGATTTTTCTATAGCCGGAAAATTCAATAATCTAATCGGGATTTAATATTATCAAAGAATTAATTCCGCCATCGGATCCCAGTACAGTTCTTTAAATTTCACGACCTTATCATCTTTCACTTTGATACCTTCTTTTTCAAGGAGAATCTGCATCGCGGTTGGAGTTCCGAAATGATGTTTGCCTGTTAATAATCCAACTCGGTTTACAACACGATGTGCAGGAACTTTCGGTTTTACATTGTGGGCACCATTCATTGCCC
>JAYUWA010000530.1:0-3450 GCA_043753795.1 Bacteroidota bacterium
TCATGAATTTCTTTACCGCCTTCACTTTGCTTCAATGCATCGATGATGCCTGCATTCAGATTTTTTAAGATCTGAGCAGGTTGTGATACACCATGTTCATTGATGATCTGATTGAGTAAAGATGTTCCAATCATACTCATGAACGCCCCGGTCACTCCATGACCGGTACAATCTGCTGCTGCAATAATGACCGTTTCATTTTTTTGTGCAAAAGAATAGAAATCGCCGCTGACAATATCTTTTGGCAAATAAATGATGAAAGAATCCTGTAACGTCTGGTAAATAAGTTTTATCTCGGGCAAAATTGCCTCCTGAATGCGTTTGGCATATTGTAGGTTATCAAGTATGTCACGATTCTTCAATTCGATTTCTGTCTTCTGCCTGTTCACCTCATTGGTGCGTACAGTAACCATTTGTTCCAGCTTTTCATTCTGATTTTCAAGAATGCGTTTCCGTTCATTGTCTTGTTCTATTGTTTTGTCAAAGAGCTGTTTGATCTCATTGATTTGTGCCTGTAATTTATTATTCATTCGTGCAAAATCACGTGCAAGATAGATGGTCATTGAAAGAGAGACGCTGAGCAGAAATGAATATCCGAAAAACTCTCCGGTATGGTCATCAATTTGTTCACTCCATTTTGTGAAACCTGTGCTTTCCAGAAAAGATGATAAGAGCGATAAAACGATCACTCCGATTATCGGAAAGAAAAGGCCGAACAAAAATATCCTCGCGCCATCTCGTTTGTTTACTATACCTTTTATAAAAACTCTGATCGTTTCAACCAATCCTGCAAGAAAGAAAATGACCATTGTGATCATTCCGATTTCTCTCTGGTTGAAGACAAAAAGACAAAAAGATGAAATTACAATCAATCCGGCTAAGACCCAGAAGAACTTCAGCAATCTTTTATAAAAAATCTGATAGAGAATACTTATGAAGAAGAGAGGTACAGTATAAAGTGAAATAGTTTCAAGCTGAAGAATTCTCTGTGTTGTACGCATATCTTGTCCGGCAAACAATGTGTACATGCCAAAAAAAATGCAGAAGAGCATAAACGTAAACAGGCTGTAATATAGATTCGCTCTATTCTTGTGATAATAGATGAAAAGGATCAGATGAAATATTCCCAAAACGCCGAAAATCGTTGCAAAGATCAACATGATCGCTTGCTGATGGAAATCAGATTCTTCTTCGATCGCTACTTCTGCATCATAGAAGCTGGAACCAAAAGCTTTATCTTTGTTACTGGTACTAAAAACTATCTCAGATTTTTTCTCTGCACTGAATCTTGCCAGTCTGATGGCTATTACATGTTCAGTTTTCTGATTCAGTGAAACCGGAATCATTGAAGTTCTGAAAGTATAACCGGATTTGTATTTAGCAAAGGTGGAAGCAACAACGCCGATCTTTTTGACCAACATTCCGTCAAAATAAACTTCACAGGCTCCGTGACAAAGTATTTCAATTGCAAATGCCCTTCCGGTTAATGTTGAATCAACTTTAAATTTTCCTCTGAACCAAACAATCCCATTCTGTTTTTTAAGCAAGGTATCCCGATCCGTTGAGTCAGCTAATGTCCTTCGCCAGTCACTGTCATCCAATTCCACCTTCGACCATTCAGGATTATCGCCAATCTTGTATCGGTAAATGGTGTCGAGATCGATTTCCTTCTTTAGATTCTGAGGGGTAACCAGATTCGGATAATCAGATGTTGCAAATAAATAATTGTTATTTGCTCCGGATAGAACAAGCAAAAACAATAATGATATTAGAAAAGGTAGCTTTTTACTCATAGTTATTCAGTGTTCCTGCGGAGATTGTAAGATAGCTTTTGTCATCCGGGACTGACAAATTTAATCGAATATTTTTCTTTTGAAAGTAGGTCCTTACTGTTTTATCGCTATCGTTCTTGCTTTCGCTGAGAAGCATGAAACCTGATTTCAGAAGTACCAATTGAATGTTTTCAAATTCGCTTGGTTTCGGATTGACCAGAAAGACATCAATACTTCTCAGATTTTGTTTTGAATCGATGTAGCAATGAATCTTAGTAGGCTGCGATTTGGAGTCAAAAACTTTCGCTGTTAATGGTACATTGTAAATGCTTGCCATCGTTGCAGCTTTTCTCCCGGCGATATTATCGTATTTAGCCGTAATATGATAATCGTTATTCTTTAGCCAGCTTTCATAATTCGTAAAATTCCTGTCCAACGAGGTTTCTATGGAACTAACATAACTCCATTGCGCATATGTTTTCGTTGATCCAAAAATCAATAGAAATAAAAATAAAATGGTCGGCTTGGTTTTCAAGATGCAGATTTTTCTATTCCTTTTAAAAGTTCATTTACTTCTTTTTCTGTTCCGTCAAGTTTTTTTCTGCAAAATTGTATAAGAACAGAAGCGCGCTTTACTTTTTCACTAAGTTCGTCAACACTGATACTTCCATTTTCAATTTCATTTACAATTTCTTGCAATTCATTATAAGCTTCTTCGTATTTCATTATGTTGATTTTTTTATTTCAGTTACTGTTCCGGTAAAACTTCCGGACGCTAAAATGGTTTCAATACTTTCTCCGGGCTGAATTTCATCAGTATTGGTAATAGCCTTTCCTTTTTTTCTGGCGATAGAATAACCACGGGCTAAGGTATTGATCGGATCAAGTAATTTTACTTTTGATTCAAGCAAGTTAAGGTTTTGATTTAAGTCCTTAAACTGATGTGAAACCTGCCGGATCAACTTAGATGTTTCATTGATCAGACTTTTATCGAGCCTGATCCTATTGTTTGCGTTTCCGTACAATTGCTTGGAAAGATTATCGATTTGGCTTCTCTTTTGTGCAATCAATTGTCGACCCCGAATATTTTTGATGACATTGATGTTATTCTTTAAATAGGATCGTTCGTCTATTGTGTACCGGAGACTGAATTTAACGAGAAGTTCAGTAGTTTTATTTATTAAAGCATGATTTTTTTCCATTGCATTATTGCACAATGTCTGAAAGTCTTTCATATTGTCATGAAGGGCCACTTTTAATTCTGACAAAAATTCTGATGAACCATTGAGCAATCTTTCGGTTAATTGTTTGATCAGTATATCTTGTGCATAGAATTTCTCGAGGAAAAAATCAGCTGCTGCAGTTGGGGTAATGCAATTTTTAAAAGCCACCATTTCAGTTACTGTTTCATTTGTTGCATGGCCAATTCCCGTTACTATCGGAAGCGGGAAACTTGCCACTTCTTTTGCAAGGACATATTCATCATAGCAGGCGAGTCCTGTATCTCCGGCACCACCTCTGATAATAGTTACAGCGTCAAAATCGCTGATACGTGATGCAATTTTTTGTAAGGCCCTGATTATAGTTGTTACAGCATTATCACCTTGAAGAGTTGCTTCAAAGAGGGAAAGTTCAAGTACAAAATTTTTGTGGTAATTGTTTATTGTGCTGATGAAAT
>JAYUWA010000531.1:0-10401 GCA_043753795.1 Bacteroidota bacterium
CCTTTGTACCTGATTTTAAAGCAGAAAGGCAAAAAATGATAACGGTGACAGAGCGCGCCAAAGAAAAAGCGCTGGAATTGATTCAAAAAGACCATAAACCGGCTGATTCGTTTATTCGGGTTGGTGTTGAAGGTGGTGGATGTTCAGGTTTGACGTACAAATTGGACTTCGATAATGTGCAACTACCTGAGGACAAAGTGTTTGAAGATAAAGGGATTAAGATCGTTTGTGATAAAAAAAGCTTCCTGTACCTGATCGGTACGGAACTCGATTTTTCTGACGGACTGAATGGTAAAGGATTCAACTTTGTCAATCCAAATGCTTCCCGTACCTGTGGTTGTGGAGAGAGTTTTTCGGTGTAATTTTTTTTGCCCGAAATCCTTAATTAGATTAAGTCTGATTAAAGATAGCGTTTCACAATGCTGTTTTTAATTTAATAAAGAAGTAAATAAAACATCAGGGACTAAGTCCCATTGATTCATGTCAGATACAAAGATCATAGACGATATCACCCAAAGCGAATACAAGTATGGCTTTGTCAGTAATATCGAATCCGATAATGCACCGAAAGGATTGAACGAAGATATCGTTCGTTTCATCTCTGCAAAAAAAAATGAACCGGAATGGTTACTAGAATGGCGATTGAAATCTTTTCGTCACTGGTTAACTATGACCGAACCGAAATGGCCAAATGTTCAGTATCCGGAAATTAATTTTCAGGATATCATCTATTACTCTGCACCAAAACAAAAAATTACACTCAACTCTCTTGATGAAGTTGATCCCGAAATTCGCGCAACATTCGATAAACTCGGAATCTCTCTCGAAGAACAAAAACGTTTGACAGGTGTTGCTGTTGATGCTGTCATCGATAGCGTTTCAGTGAAAACAACTTTTCGTGGAGCACTTGCTGAACTTGGAATAATCTTCTGTTCATTCAGTGAAGCAGTTCATGATCATCCTGAGCTGATAAAAAAATATTTAGGCTCTGTCGTTCCTAGTACCGATAATTTTTATGCAGCATTGAACTCCGCAGTTTTTAGTGATGGTTCATTCTGCTATATTCCAAAAGGCGTTCGTTGCCCAATGGAATTGTCGACGTACTTCAGAATAAATTCTGCCGGCACCGGACAATTCGAACGTACTCTCATCATCGCTGACGAAGGTGCATTCGTAAGTTATCTCGAAGGTTGCACTGCACCAATGCGCGATGAAAATCAATTGCATGCTGCAGTAGTAGAAATTTACGCGCACAAAGATGCACAGGTAAAATACAGCACGGTACAAAACTGGTATCCGGGCGATAAAAATGGAAAGGGCGGGATCTACAATTTCGTAACCAAGCGCGGAATTTGTGCCGGTGATAATTCAAAGATCTCATGGACGCAAGTTGAAACAGGATCATCTATTACCTGGAAATATCCGAGTGTGATTCTGAAAGGGGATAATTCTGTTGGTGAATTTTATAGTGTTGCTGTTACGAATAATTATCAGCAGGCTGATACAGGAACGAAAATGATTCACCTTGGAAAAAATACAAAGAGTACAATTGTATCAAAAGGTATTTCCGGTGGACATAGTCATAACAGTTACCGCGGACTCGTTCGCATTTCACCCAAAGCAGAAAATGCCCGCAACTATTCGCAGTGTGATTCATTATTACTCGGCGATAAATGCGGCGCACATACATTTCCTTATCTCGAAGTAAACAATAAATCAGCAACAGTCGAACACGAAGCCACAACATCAAAGGTCGGCGAAGACCAGATCTTCTATTGCAATCAACGTGGCATTTCAAATGAAGATGCAGTCGGACTGATTGTCAACGGATACTGTAAAGAAGTTTTCAATCAACTCCCTATGGAATTTGCAGTAGAGGCGCAGAAGTTGTTGGCGGTTTCTTTGGAGGGAAGTGTGGGGTAAAAGTTCAAGGTTTAAAGTTCAAGGTTCAAAGTTCTAAGTTCAAGGTTCAAGGTTCAAGGTTCCAAGTTGTTAAACTTGGTCATTCAAGATATTAAAAATTGCAATATTAATCATGGGAAAGATTGACAGGTTTGAAGATATACAGTCTTGGAAAAACGCGAGAGAACTGAGTAAATTAGTTTATTCTGTAACAAATAATGCTTTGTTTTTGAGTGACCCCTCATTGAAGGATCAAATAAGAAGAGCAGTAGTTTCAATATCTTCAAATATTGCCGAAGGATTTGAACGAGGTGGTAATAAGGAATTCATTCAATTTTTTATTTATAGCAAAAGGATCATGTGGTGAAGTAAGAAGTCAAATTTATTTGGCTTTGGATTGTGGATATGTTTCCGAAAATGAATTTCAAAACATTAAAAGTAAGGCCGAGGAAGTTTCAAAACTTATTCAGGGTTTTATAAATTATTTAAAAGAAACAGAATTGAAAGGTGCAAAATACAGTGAATCCGAGGTTGATTATACCTCATTTAAATTAATAAACGAGAATAAAGAAATAATTTAAATTATATTCAAGTTTCAATAGATCTATAGTTTCTGAATTGTAACGAAACTTTGAACTTTGAACTTTGAACTTTGAACAAAAAAAAATGCTATCAATCAAGAACCTATCCGCAAGAGTAGAAGATAAGGAAATATTAAAAGGCCTGAACCTTGAAGTAGGTAAGGGAGAAGTCCATGCCATTATGGGCCCGAACGGGTCTGGGAAAAGTACACTCGCTTCTGTTCTTTCCGGAAGAGATTCATTTGAAGTTACCGATGGAAGTGTAACTTATAATGGAGAAGACTTATTAGACCTTTCTCCTGAAGATAGAGCTCGAAAAGGAATTTTTCTAGCGTTCCAATATCCTGTCGAAATTCCAGGAGTTACGAATGCAAACTTTCTTAAAACAGCCTTGAATGAAATCCGGAAATCAAAAGAACTTGCGCCGCTTGACGCAAAGGACTTTTTAATTTTGATGCGTGAGAAAATGAAATTGGTTGAAATGGACAAAGCCATGACTCAACGTTCGGTGAACGAAGGTTTCAGCGGAGGCGAGAAAAAACGGAATGAAATTTTTCAAATGGCTATGCTTGAACCAACGCTTTCTATACTTGATGAAACGGATTCGGGTTTGGATATTGACGCCTTGCGAATTGTTGCTAACGGTGTGAATGCATTAAGAAGTCCTGAACGTTCTTTCATTGTCATCACTCACTATCAGCGATTGCTTGATTATATCGTACCTGATTTCGTTCATGTCTTGTATAAGGGTAGAATTGTAAAGTCCGGAACAAAAGAACTTGCTTTCGAACTGGAAGAAAAAGGGTACGACTGGATCAAAGAAGAGATAGAAGCAGCCAAAGTATAATTGGCGGAACACAATATGAATACAACGATCAATACAATGCCGGAATATTTAACACGGTATTTTGAAAATAATAATCTGACAGGTCCTGCTGTTTTGAAACAGATCAGAAGAGATGCGCTTGCACGTTTTGAAGCATTAGGAGTTCCTACGACTAAACATGAGGAATGGAAGTACACAAATCTTGCGCAGCTTTCTAAATCAGAATTTCATCCTGCACTTTATCATACACTTTCTGAGAAGGAAGTTGTGAATGATTTGATTGCAGGAAGAGATGTTGTTCTGTTGGTTTTTGAAAATGGAAAACTTAACGAAGAACTTTCAAGGTTCAATGATATTCCTGAAGGGGTTACAATCGGAAATCTTGCCGATAATCTTGAGCATCCTTTAGTAGTTGAAAATATTTCACGTCATGCTTCTTTTCAGAATGAAGCTATGGTTGCAATGAATACTGCACATATTTCTGATGGTTCGTTCATTCATATTACACAAGGTGTGGTATTTGAAAAACCAATTCATCTGATGTACATCTCCGGTGGTGAAGCTGATACTCTTGCACTCCCAAGAAATCTTCTTATCGCACAAAAGAATTCTTCTGTTAATGTCATTGAAAGTTTTCATTCACGTGGTAATGAAACTTCTTTTATTAATATCGTTACTGAAGTTGTAATGGAAGAGAACGCAAAAGTAGAATGGTCAAAAATTCAACTTGAGAATTCTAACACAATTCATATTAGTCATACAGAATGTACTCAGGCAGTAAATTCCAATTTTGATATTCACACAATAACTTTTGGCGGAAAAATAGTTCGGAATAATCTGCACATTGTATTGAATGGAAAAAATATTACTTCAAACCTCAACGGTTTGTATGTTGGCGGTGGTGATTCACTCATCGACAATCATACACTTGTTGATCATGCAATGCCAAATTGCCAGAGCAATGAATTGTATAAAGGGGTATTAGATGGCAGATCAAAAGGTGTATTCAACGGTAAAATTTTCGTTCGCAAGGATGCACAGAAATCAAACGCTTACCAATCGAATAAAAATATATTAATGTCTGACGAAGCTTCGATGAATGCTAAACCGCAACTCGAGATCTTCGCTGATGATGTTAAATGCAGTCACGGTGCTACAACTGGTCAGCTCGATAAGGAAGCACTATTTTATTTGCGTAGTCGTGGCATTGGCGAAGAAGCTGCCCGCGCTTTTCTTACTATTGCTTTTGCTGAAGATGTTCTCAACAGAATTACGAATGAAACACTTCGTGAAGAATTGAAAACACGTATCAACGAAAGATTAATTAAAAAAAGTTAATGGATATTGTAATTCCATCGGCGTTGATAAAAACACCATTTGATATTGAATCTATCAGACGCGATTTTCCTGTATTGAAAGGAAAAGCGCATGGAAAACCTTTGGTCTATTTCGATAATGCTGCAACAAGTCAGAAACCACAAGTGGTGATAGATAAACTGGTCGACTATTATTCAAATTATAATGCTAATATCCATCGTGGAGTGCATTATTTAAGTCAGAAAGCTTCGAATGAATTTGATGTTGTTCGATCGATCGTGCAGAAATTTATAAACGCCCCTTCTGAGCGTGAGATTGTTTTCGTAAAGGGAACTACTGAAGGGATAAATTTGGTTGCATCAACTTATGGACGGAAGAATGTAAATGCCGGCGATGAAGTGATTGTTTCTGCAATGGAACATCATAGTAACATCGTTCCATGGCAAATGCTTTGTGAGGAAAAAGGAGCTTCTCTGAAAGTCATTCCGATGAATGAAAAAGGAGAGATCATAATAGATGAGTATAAGAAATTGCTGTCCGATAAAACAAAATTTGTCAGCGTAGTTCATACTTCCAATTCTCTTGGGACTGTAAATCCGGTGAAAGAGATCATACGTCTTGCGCATGAAAGAAATATTCCTGTAATGGTGGATGCCGCTCAAGGCATAGTGCATTCAATAATAGACGTACAGGATCTGGATTGTGATTTTTTAACTTTCTCAGGACATAAAGTATTTTCTCCAACAGGAACCGGAGTTTTGTTTGGTAAGACGGAATTACTTGAAGCCATGCCACCTTATCAGGGTGGAGGCGAAATGATCAGTTCAGTGAAATTTGAGAAAACGACTTATAACGAAATACCATACAAGTTTGAGGCAGGTACTCCAAATATTGCCGATATAATTGGCCTTGGTGCCGGACTGAATTATTTTTCAGGAATTGACCAGGAAGGAGCTCATGCGCATGAGCAGGCATTGCTGAATTATGCATCAGAGAAATTGTCTGCTATTGACGGAGTACGATTGATAGGTACTGCAAAAGAAAAAGCAAGTGTTGTTTCATTTGTTATCGATGGATTGAATGCTCTTGATGTCGGAATGTTTCTCGATACACTAGGAATTGCTGTCCGCACAGGACAACATTGTACAGAACCTGTAATGGATATTTTCTGCATTCCGGGTACAATCAGAGCGTCATTTTTGTTCTATAATACATTTGCTGAGATCGATTCTTTAGTAGAAGGAGTGAAGAAAGCAATTAAATTATTGAAGAACTAAAATGAAGATCGAAGAAATTGAAAAATCAATAGTTGAAGATTTTGAACTCTTCGATGAATGGGCTGAAAAATATCAGTACATCATTGAACTCGGACAAAAACTTCCACCGCTTGATGATAAATATAAGATTGAAGAAAACAAGATCAAAGGTTGTCAAAGCAGCGTTTGGTTGAATGCATATAGTAAGGATGGAAAAGTATATTTTGAAGCGGATAGCGATTCGACTTTTGTAAAAGGTGAGATTGCGTTGCTTATAAATGTGCTTTCCGGACAAGATCCAAAAGACGTTGTTGAAACTGATTTGAAGTTCATCGATGAAATTGGATTACGTCAACATATTGCAGTGACCCGCGCAAACGGACTTGCATCAATGATCAAGCAAATGAAATTATACGCCTTAGGGTTGAACTCGAAACAATCGGCATGACAGAAAGCACGCCAACATCTATAACTCCTGACGGTCATCCAATAAAACCGCTGCGTGAACGTGTGATTGAAACATTGAAAACATGTTACGACCCTGAAATTCCTGTGGACATCTACGAGCTCGGATTAATTTACGAGATCAAAGAACTTCCAGGCAACGATCTTCATATTAGAATGACATTGACATCGCCCGCATGTCCTGTTGCAGAAACATTACCGGTTGATGTAGAAAATAAATTGAAATTAATGCCCGATGTCAACAATGCCACCGTAGAAATCACCTTCGACCCACCATGGGAAAAAGATATGATGAGTGAAGAAGCGAAGTTGGAGTTGGGGATGTGGTAATTCGTGGGTCGAAGTTCAAAGCTCAAAGTTCAATGTTCAAAGTTGGCTTCGTAGGTGATTACGAAGTCAACTTTGAACATTGAACTTTGAACCTTGAACAAATAAATCATCCTAAAGAAAATGGAACCTATCATAAACAAAGTAGCTTCTTCCGGTCTGATCACCATTGACCTCGAAGATCTCTACCCTGAGCAAGAGCGAATACTTTTTGATCTTAAGCCGTGGTTGTTTCAGGAGTTGATCTTGAGAGAAAAAGACTTCCGCGAAAATTTAAAAACGCACGACTGGAGTCAATACAAAAATAAATTTGTTGCTGTTGTTTGTTCTGCTGATGCAATTGTTCCGGCATGGACTTACATGTTAATTTTTTCACAACTTGAACCTGTAGCAAAGAAAATTGTGTTTGGTGATCTGAAGCGACTTGAAGAAGAAATTTTTGAAGATGTGATTGCACAAATCGACGCTGAAAAATATCGTGATCAACGGGTGATAATCAAAGGTTGCTCGAAAAAAGAAATTCCATTTTTTACTTATGCTGCATTGACTGCTAAACTTCGTCCTTTAGTAAAGAGTATTATGTTTGGGGAGCCATGTAGTACTGTGCCGGTTTATAAGCGGAAGGACTCTGTTTGAAATTAGGTCAAAGGTTAGAGGTCAAAGGTCACGCGGCCTGACAAAACTTCTACATTAATTCTAAATTTCATTTTTTTCTGCGGTTTTTCTGCGTTTTTTGCGCAATTCTGGGGGAAATAAATTTTTGTTACTATTATTTTGCCATGTGTTGAAAATTGACTTGCTTTGTACTGCAAAGTACTTTTAATCAAACTAAAAATGAACCAGCAGGAAAAGCAATTGGAAACATTAACGGAGATTCGTTCGCTGATGGAACGTTCTTCACGTTTTATTTCTCTCAGCGGACTCTCAGGAATTTTTGCAGGAATATTTGCTCTGCTCGGTGCGAGCGCTGTTGCATTCAAATATGGTTTTTCACTCGACTCGATGTTTTACTACGATATAGCAGAACTTGGAACAGGTGAACCGAATACTTCATTCTTTATTTTCTTCGGTTTACTTGCTATTTGTATGATCATCTCTTCGCTTTCAGTTGGATATTATTTCACTTCAAGGAAAGCTTTGAAGAATGAACAGAAAGTATGGGACTCGTCTGCAAAAAGATTGCTGATCAATTTATTTATTCCGTTAGTTTCCGGCGGATTGTTTTGCGCAATTCTTGTCTATCACGAATTACTTCCGCTGGTGGTTCCTTCAACTCTAATATTCTACGGACTTGCTTTATTGAATGCGAGTAAGTACACGCTGAATGATATTCGTTTTCTCGGGATCTGTGAAATCGTTCTCGGACTTGTGTCAGCTATATTTGTAGAATATGGTTTATTTTTCTGGACCATAGGCTTCGGTTTACTTCATATCATTTATGGTACAGCAATGTACTACAAGTACGAGCGATGAAAAATTATATCGACGACCTTAATAAAGCCTTTGAAAGCCGGATCAGGTTAGGGGTCATGTCCATACTAATGGTAAATGATTCGGTTGACTTCAATACTTTCAAAGAACTTCTCAATATCACTGACGGAAACCTGGCCAGTCATGCCTCAGCGCTTGAAAAACTCGATTTCATCCTTATTCAAAAACAATTCGTCGGAAAAAAACCAAATACAACTTATTCAATTACAAGAAAAGGAAAAAAAGCATTCACAGAACATCTTGATGCGCTTGAAAAATTGTTGAAAAAAATGGAGTGAGATTTTTATATAAATACACTTTGAAAAACAAAGTACTTTTAAAGTCAGAAAAACGAAATTAAACCTAAATATATCTAAAATGAAAAAGAACGATTGGATACTGATCATTAGTGTAATCTTATACACGTTTCTATTCTATAATCAATTTGCAGGTGTGAATTTTTTAATATTCAATATTGCATTGGTCATAGGATTATATCTTAAAGACAAATCTGTCTTGCAAACTTCAAACTGGAAGATCTCTGCTGTTTTTAGTCTGTTGACATCAATTGCAATCACAATTTATGGAAACGGTATTGCTGTATTTGCAAACGTGATAGCTTTAAGTTTGCTATCAGCATATAGCTTGAAAATAAAAAATTCATTTTTATTTTCAGTGGCATTTTCTTTCTACTCTTATGCATCTTCAATTTTTTATATCGTACTTGATTGGCAGAGGCGAAATACTGCAGAAACTGAAAGATCACTTCCTTCTGTAAAGGAAACTTTTCTTATTGTAATTCCTGTTCTAATCGCATTAGTATTCTTATTTATTTACAGAGCTTCGAATCCCTTGTTCAACGATTTTATTGAGAAGATAAATCTTGAATTTATTTCATTTGAGTTAATATTCTTTACCATCCTCGGGTTTATTATACTTTATGGATTCTATTATCATAGGAAAATTAATTATATTTCTCAATGGGATGAGAATTCTAAACAAACAATTTCGGATATCGCTGATCCACGCACTACTTTGTTCGGTAGAACTCTTACCCAAAGTGACGAACTGTATTCAGGAAAATTGCTTTTTGTCTTACTAAATTTAATGATTCTGGTCATAAATATTCTGGATTTTGAGTTTCTTTTTATTAGTCATCAACTGCCCGTAGGCATTACCTATTCTCAATTTGTTCATCAAGGGACAGGCGCTTTGATCTTTTCAATAGTGATCTCTATCTTCATTATTCTATTTTACTTCCGCGGAGGAATAAATTTTTCATCAAAAAGTAAGTTTATAAAGATGTTGGCTTACTTATGGATCATTCAAAACGTTATCATGCTTATTTCAACAGCATTAAGAAATGGAATGTATATTGAAGAATATGGATTGACTTATAAACGTATCGGAGTTTATACTTATTTGCTTCTTACCATTATTGGGCTTGTAACAACATTTGTAAAGATCAGAAATTTTAAAACAGCATCTTATCTTATAAGGATCAACTCCTGGTTGTTCTATGGTGTATTGGCTGTGTCTTGCTTCGTGAATTGGGATCTTCTGATTACGAATTATAATATGAAGTATAGTGGAAAGCAAAGTAAAGAGTATCTGGCAAGTCTTTCTGAAACCAATTTGCCACAACTTTATCTGCTCGAAATGGGCCGAAGTAAATCAATTCAGCCGGCAGCAGATACTATTGCCAGAGACAATATAAGATTTGAAAAACATCTAAGCTCAAAGCATTTTGAATTTAATACAAAAGATGAAAAGATGAGCTGGAGATCCTGGAATTATGATCATATTAGGGTGAAGAATGAATTGCTGGAATTGAATCTGAATTCAACAATATCAATATTGCGATTGCCCGGAAGAGGTCTATACAATTTAGATGTAATGAGGGGTTTATGGAACTTGACTAGTCTCGATGTAAGTTCAAATCATATAGAATCTATTTCTGCAATAACAATCTTTCCGGGTTTAATCGAATTAAACATCAGTGGAAACCGACTAAAAAACCTAAACGGAATTGAAAACCTCAATAAACTTGAATATCTTGATTTGAGTGGAAATTTTATTACAGATTATTCTCCATTACATTCACTGAAGAATCTGAAAAAATTGAAATTGCCACATAGTATTTCTCCCAGTCAAATGGAAGGAATACTTATAAAGCTACCTGAAATAATTTTGATCAAAAGTTAATTTGTTCGTCAGAAAAAATGAGCTCAAGGGTGTCACGGTTATTTTACGATGA
>JAYUWA010000532.1:0-3442 GCA_043753795.1 Bacteroidota bacterium
GGCAAAATTTTCATTCCACCTTCCCACTTTTGCATAAAACATGAACCAAAAGTCATCCCGTGAGGGACCTTTTCGGTTTCTAAGACAACCTTTCTCCTATAGAATAAAGGATTAATACTTTTTAAATTAAAGAACTGACACTTTTTTTTGCATTAAAGAGTATAGTCTTAAAACTACATATTCCTCCTATACTGCCCACCCACTTCAAAGAGCGCCCCTGTAATCTGACCTAATGAAAGATACTTCGCAGCCTCCATCAAATCCTCAAACAAATTCTTATTCTGAACAGCACTCAGTTGTAGTTTTCGAAGCAATTCGTCTTTCTTATCAGCATGTCTTGTGTGAAGTTCATTCAGCATGTTGATCTGATATTCTTTCTCTTCTGATGTTGCACGGATCACTTCACGTGGAACTACAGTAGGTGAGCCTTTGCTTGACAAAAATGTATTTACACCAATGATCGGGAATTCACCATTGTGTTTCAGTGTTTCATAATACAGACTTTCTTCCTGGATCTTTCCGCGTTGGTACATTGTTTCCATTGCACCTAACACTCCACCTCTTTCTGTGATGCGATCGAACTCAAGCATGACAGCTTCTTCAACTAGATCTGTTAGTTCTTCAATGATGAATGAACCTTGGGTAGGATTTTCATTTTTAGCCAACCCTAATTCGCGGTTAATGATTAATTGAATTGCCATTGCTCTCCTGACACTTTCTTCTGTTGGCGTTGTAATAGCTTCATCGTATGCATTTGTATGTAACGAGTTGCAATTATCATAAATAGCATACAGTGCCTGAAGTGTTGTACGAATATCATTGAAATCAATTTCCTGCGCATGTAACGATCTTCCTGATGTTTGAATATGATATTTCAACATCTGTGATCGCTCATCGGCATTGTATTTCAGTTTCATTGCTTTCGCCCAGATCTTTCTGGCCACTCTTCCGATCACTGCATATTCCGGATCAATTCCATTACTGAAGAAGAAACTCAAATTCGGAGCGAATTTATTGATGTCCATTCCGCGTGACAAATAATATTCAACATATGTGAATCCATTTGATAGGGTTAAAGCAAGTTGTGTAATTGGATTTGCTCCTGCTTCTGCAATATGATACCCGGAAATCGAAACGGAATAAAAGTTTCGTACTTTTTTGTCGATGAAGTATTGTTGGACATCTCCCATTAATCGCAATGAAAATTCAGTAGAGAAGATGCAAGTATTTTGCGCCTGATCTTCTTTCAAAATATCTGCCTGAACAGTTCCTCTTACAACTTGCAGTGTATGCGTTTTTATTTTCTGATAAATATCTTGCGGTAAAACCTGATCGCCCGTTACTCCTAATAGCATTAAGCCCAAGCCGTCATTTCCTTCCGGCAACGGACCTTGATATACAGGTTGCTTTGTTCCTTTGACTTTGAAGATCTCATCGATCTTCGCTTTTACTGTATCAGTTAATCCGTGCTCAACAATGTATTTTTCACATTGCTGGTCGACTGCTGCATTCATGAAATATCCGGTGATGATGGATGCAGGACCATTAATGGTCATCGATACGGATGTCTTTGTATCTGCAAGATCAAATCCGCTGTATAATTTTTTTGCGTCATCCAGACAACAGATAGAAACTCCGCTGTTACCGATCTTTCCATAGATATCCGGACGGTAATCCGGATCTTGTCCATATAACGTTACAGAATCAAAAGCTGTCGACAAACGTTTAGCCGGCATACCTTTGCTTACGTAATGGAAACGGCGGTTCGTTCTTTCAGGTCCACCTTCGCCGGCAAACATTCTTGTTGGATCTTCTTCACTGCGTTTGAAAGGGTAAACTCCGGCTGTATATGGAAATTCACCGGGAAAATTTTCCTGCAGATTCCATTTCAGAATTTCTCCCCATGCTTCAAATTTAGGAGTTGCAACCTTCGGTATGTGCGTATGCGAAAGTGATTCAGTATATGTCTTTACTTTAATGTCTTTTTCACGAACCTGATAAATGTAAAATTCATCTCTGTATTTCTGAACTTTTCCCGGCCAGTCTTCAATGATCTTTCTGTTTTTACCATCAAGATCCAACGCAACCTGTAAATAAAACTCTTCAAGTTGTTTGATCATTCTGTCCTTGTCTTCGAATTTTGATTCTTTCAAAGCATCTATCGACTTTCTGATCCCGAATAATTTTTGTGCAACTGATCCCTGATCAATTGTCCATTGTGCATATTTGCGAATGGTCTCAGAAATTTCACTCAGGTAGCGAGTACGGGCAGGAGGGATGATATAGATCTTTTCCGACATCTCACCAGTAATTTCAAAATGAGACTTCAAGTCGATCTGTACTTTTTCATTCAGCCTGTCAATGATAGAACGGTAAAGCCGATTCATTCCCGGATCGTTGAACTGCGAAGCGATGGTTCCATAAACAGGAAGATCATCGTCATTTGTTTCCCAAAGCTGATGATTGCGTTTGTATTGTTTCTTTACATCGCGCAATGCATCCAATGCGCCACGTTTGTCGAATTTATTTAATGCGATCACATCAGCAAAATCAAGCATGTCGATTTTTTCCAATTGTGTTGCCGCACCATATTCCGGAGTCATAACATACAATGCAAGATCGGAATGATCCATGATCTCTGTATCGCTTTGACCAATCCCTGATGTTTCAAGTATGATCAGATCGTAAGCAGCAGCTTTTAAAACATCAACTGCATCTTTAACATATTTTGACAATGCAAGATTCGATTGACGAGTTGCAAGCGAACGCATATACACTCGTGGATTCGAAATGGAATTCATCCTGATTCTATCGCCAAGTAAAGCACCGCCTGTTTTTCTCTTTGAAGGATCAACAGAAACGATGGCAATATTTTTATCCTTGAAGTCGATCAGAAAACGTCGTACAAGTTCATCTACTAATGAAGATTTCCCTGCGCCACCCGTTCCTGTAATTCCCAAAACGGGAACCTGAGCAATCGTTTTAGTTTCTGTTATTGAATGAATTTTCTTGCGGATCTCTGCAAATTCATTCTCATTATTCTCTGCGCAGGAAATTAATTTTGCAATCGCCTTTGGATTTTTCTTTGTCAGATGATCAACTTCTCCATTCATGTTCATCCCTGTCGGGAAATCACATTTTTGCAGCATGTCATTGATCATTCCCTGAAGGCCCATTGAACGACCATCATCAGGAGAATAAATTCTTGTAATTCCGTATTCTTGTAATTCCTTTATTTCTTCCGGAAGAATTACTCCGCCGCCACCACCGAAAATTTTTATATGTCCACAACCTTTTTCTTTCAAGAGATCGTGCATGTATTTGAAATATTCTACGTGCCCACCCTGATAAGATGTCATTGCAATTGCCTGAACATCTTCCTGAATTGCACAATCCACCACATCAAGTACACTTCTGTCGTGACCAAGATGGATCACTTCCG
>JAYUWA010000533.1:0-3441 GCA_043753795.1 Bacteroidota bacterium
CGTCAACTTGATCGCATAATTCTTCAATGGGGATTCCTCTCTTGTAACCTTTGCTTGAAATTCTTTTGTCATTTCCATGGCCTTCTGTTTAATCTTTTGTTTGATTTCTTAGACAAACATACTATACAGATTCCGATAATGCAAATTTTGTTTATAATTTTTTATAATATCTTAAACAAGATAAAAGTTTCGAGGCTATTGATCTATTTAAATAATTGATTTGCAAGTCATTAAGTTGCATTCGGCATGTTCCTGATATGCAACTGTGCTTTCGTAGTCAAAAAAAAGCGATGTGGTTAAAGAGTACGCCACTAAAGGGTGCTTAGCGCTCTTATTTGGTCTTGTATTACCAAAAGTATGGCGCTAACAGACCTGATAATCTATAAAGAACAACGAATATTTCAATCATCTTAACCAAATGACATTAAGCATTTGCTGACGGCAATAAAGGCTAACTTGAAAAAATACTTTTTTATAAATAATCTCACGTCAACAGATCGAAAAACTATTCATTTGTTTTCTCTTAAGTTTACGCCTATGCGATAGCTATCGGGATTGCGCTAAATTTTAGTGAGCTTAGTGTTAAAAAAATAAATCAAAAATACTTGCTAAGATCCCCAGGTTGCTTGATCACTTCCATTCCTTCGCCTACCATGTCGGGATACTGATTAAAAAAACGACCGGTAACTAACACTCTGGACAATTGAAATTTATCTCTTAATGCTGTAAGCATTTCCGAAGCAAACTCCAGTGTGTAGGTAGTTGTCATCGAAACAATAATATAATCAGGTGCATAACGCAAGCCAATTTTTTCTACATCTATCAGTGGAACATTTTGTCCCAGATAAATAGTATGATGCCCTGCTTTACGAATCATATAATTTCCAAACAGTAATCCGAGCTCGTGCAATTCTGTTTCAGGTAGAAACAAAAGAAACTTTTTTCCGGACACATCTCTTCGTATCGGCTGACCTTCAATTGCAACGATCAATTTTTGACGAATGAGATTTGTAATAAAATGTTCATATGCAGGATTGATCGTACCCGTCTGCCACATGATACCTATAGCACCTAAAAAAGGAAATACTACATCCATCATTGTATTCTCCAATCCCAATTGCAGAATACATGTTGACAATGTTCTTTCAAATGCGATCTCATCTAATTCAATCATTGATGAGATCATGGTTTGAATAATTACCGGATGTTTTTCTGTTTGTAATGAATATGTAACAGTAAGATCACTGATCTCTTTTGCATTCAGTCGGATGATCTCTGAGATCTTATGACCGTTGTGATTCAGTAATGAAATGTTGAGTAAAAGCTTCAGGTCATTATCATCATAATATCTGATATTCGTTTCAGTACGTTTCGGAAGTGGAATACTATAGCGCTGTTCCCAGATACGGATCGTATGGGCTTTAATCCCAGTTAACAGTTCTATGTCTTTGATCGAATAACGTCCCATACTAATTTATCATAACACCAAATCCTTGAAATTGTTTGACTCTGCTCAAATCAATCGACCACTGTGTTGCCTCCTTGCCGGCGAATTTATTAAAATTTAAAAAAGAACAGCACGAAATTGAATTAATCACTGATTTTTACTGAAATATTTTCTGGTCAACACCTTCTGAAACTCGCGCTGGACAACCATTTCAGCAAGTTTTGTCGTAAAGTCACCGCCGGAGTGTGCTTGTACCAACTTTCTGAATGCAGTCTCACTGATATCGATCTGATAAAGCAGCGCCTGAAATCCGCTTCGGTTTGTCTTATACATGCCGTTAAGAATCGGCTCTACCTGTGAAACAAGTTCATTATAGGCTGTAAACTCATTTCCGCTAAAGATGATGTCTGCTTTATGCATACTGAAGTCCCGAATAACCTGAGCTGCAGTCTCACGAATAATCTCCAGATCTTGACGATATTTTTCAGGAGAAAGATCCATTACTTGTCTATTGAAAAATCGATCACTAATCTTTCTACCGGACGGTCATTCAAAATATGTTCATCAATGATCTGGCCGATGTCGCTTTCTTTTACTCCGCCATAAAAAATTCCTTCGGGATAAACCACCATTGATGGTCCGTGTTCACATGCATCCAGACAACCGGTGCGCTGAACCCGCATAGGAAAATCAACTTTCCTGTCCTTCAGTTGTTTCTTGAATTCCTGTACCAGATTCATTCCGCATTCTTCACCACACGATTTTCTCTGGCCTTCTGCTCTTTGATTGGTACAAATAAAAATGTGTTTCTTGTATTTCATCGACCAAAGATAACTAAATTGGAAGTAGATGGCACAATCAGTATTTTATCTGACAATTATAAAATTCATTCTAAAAGAAATTGGAAACCGAGAAAACAACTTTTGAAAGAAAAAAAGAAAAAAGAAAAAAATTAATTAACCGTCCATAAAAATTCCAAAAACTCTTACCTACAGAGCCAATTATAAATTATTAATTAAAAAAAAGGGTCCCGCCGTAATGACGAGACCCTTTATTAAATAGCATATAGTTGAATTACATTTTCACAATTTTCTGAACTGCTGTTTTTCCATCTGCAGTAACTTTCACATAGTAAACTCCGGAAGCGTTTCCGTTGAATTGGTATGTGTGTTTACCTGCTGATTGAAGTTCGTTAGCAGCGAATTCGTGAACTTTAGAGCCCATGATATTGAAAACTTCTACTGATACTTTTGAAGAGTTCTTCAATGTGTAATCAATACTTGTTGACTGATCGTATGGATTCGGGTAAACTGAGAATGCGATCTCGCTTGCTAACTGTTCGATACCATCGAAGAATGTTACAAAGATCGAGTAATCTTCTACCTGACCGAATTGAAGGTCAAGACATGGAGTTGGCTCCGGATTGTTTACGAAATCAGTTGCAACACGCAGACGTAATGGAGATCCGAATACAGTTCCTGCATCAGGAATCATTATTGTCGACTGATGTGTAGTTAACGCTGAATCTTCATAGATCAATTCTGCAACCGGATCTAAAGTTCCATCATCATTCATATCTAACCAAACTTTTACTCTTTCAGCATACGTGAAACCTGTTGTAACAGAAATGTTGTATGGATAGTTCGTTACCAATGTAACAGGAGGTGCACATGTATAATCTACATATCCATCAACTGCATCATTCGATGTGTTGTTGATTTCCTGACCACCCGGCTCACCGAATCTGAAGTTTGTTATACCGATGCCACAGCAATATGCAGTAGTTACAGGGTAACAAGAAGTAACCTGAGGACCAGTGATCGTAGCTGTAAGTGTTTGTGTAACTGTATCGCATCCGGCAGCATTACAAGCGATCAATGTTACAGTGAACGTACCATTATTCGGGAAGTAATGAGTAGGATTCTGAACGTTTGAAGTATCACCATCACCAAAATCCCAATGGTATGTATCAGGAGTATTGATCTGTGTAGTTG
>JAYUWA010000534.1:0-30796 GCA_043753795.1 Bacteroidota bacterium
CCTGAGTTAATGTATTCTTTAATATCCATTACTTACTAGGTTCAAAATATTTTCTTAATCGTTGTATTGCAGCTCGAGACCGGGTCTTGACCGTTCCGAGAGGTATGTTTAGTTTTTCCGCAGCTTCTGACTGTGAATACCCTTCAAAGAAGAGCAAATCGATGATCTGTTTATATTCCGGTTCCAATTTCTTCACAATATCTCGAACTCCAATCAGATCAGGATCATACGAGTTCTTGTGATCTGAAATAGATACGGCATTATCAATAGATTGGTTTTTGTTTTGATTTACAAATTCCTTTGAACGCACCTTATCGATAGAAAGATTCCTGCAAAGATTAACCATCCAGGTAAATAAACGTCCTTTTGCAGAATCATATTGCATGAAATTATTCCAGATCTTCAGGAAGGCTTCTTGCAAGACATCTTCGGCAATTTCATCTTTCTGGACTATCCTGTGGATGACACCATACAAAGCAGAAGAATAATTGTCATAAAGAATCTCAATGCCACGCTTGTCACGATCGACAAGTAGCTGTATTAATTCTTCTTCTTCTATTTTGGTTTTTCTTCCCACAAATAGTATTTTGGTTTAGGCGATACAAAGAAACAAAAAATAATGAATTCTCATTTCCGGCGAAGAGTAATAATGAAGTGATCCGCCATCCGATCAAACGGAAAAGTGAATCTTACTGCATTTTCAACCTTCTTAAGGAATTTGAATGTGTTAGGTAATCTTTTTGGAAAAAACTCAAAATAAGGCGGTGGGACAAAAGAACAGAGCCCTTCCATTTTTACCTTCGAAAATTCTTCGCCAAAAACCCTATGTATATACATTTGAGAGAAGTAAAATGTTTTAAAAAACTGACCTTCAAGATGACTTTGTGCTCCATCTTTTTTAAATCTCCTGAAAGCAACTTTGAAATTTCCTTTCAATGCAAGTAACATTTCCCATGGACAAACTTTTGGCATTACCACCAGTGTTACAATTCCGCCGCTTTTTAGATTCTTTTTGATCCCTTCCACGACCGGTTGCAGGTCAGAAATGCAATTTAATCCACCGAAATCAGAGAATACAACATCAAATGGGCCTTCCGGAAATTTTGGCAAATCAGTATAAGAGCATAATTGCGTAGTTATACTTCTTTCAAGCTTTTGTTCCTTGATCTTTATTTTCAATGTGTGAATCATCCCCGGAGCCACATCCGTCGCCAACGTTTTCATGCCATAGCTTGCAAAAAAAACTGAATCGATTCCGGTACCACAATTCAACTCCAGGATCTTTGCATTCGCAGCAAAATGCCGAAGACAATGTTCATGGATCCTTTTGCGCATATATTGCAATATGAGATTCTCTTCTTCGATCTTATCGAACGATGAACTTTGTTTTGTAAATGCTACTGCCGGACCTTCCTGAATCATGCGGGTCTGTTCTTGTCCATTACACCAAGTTTATAACCATTGACCAATTTATAAAAAGCATGCAAAGGTAAAAGCACACTGGTTCTGACTTTCGACCTGGAAATTGTTGAAGGCGATATCAACATTTGCGAAAGTGTTTCTTTTCCTTGTTGCATCCTGAACATCCGGTGTACATAACGCTGAAGAACTTTGTAATAATTTCGCGGCAGATCTTTATTGAACATCAATGCAAGTTCATCGGAATCTTCCCAGTTTGATTTTTCACCAAGTTGGTCTTTAACTCTTTCGTAAAAAACTGTTCCCGGAAGTGGATATGAAACGGAGATTCCGATATCGTCAGGTTTTAAGTCAGATAGCATCTTCAAGGTTAACTTCACATCATTTTTATTTTCACCGGGATAACCAAACTGTAAAAAAAATGCTGCCTTCACTCCTGCTTTCCTTAGGCCAATTGATGCATCACGGATCTGTTTAACTGTAATTCCTTTATCCATTGCATCGAGAATTTTTTGTGAACCGCTTTCTGCACCCATCCATACAATTTCACATCCTGCTCGCGCAAGATCAGAAATAGCATTGTCGTTTGTCAGCAGATCAGCGCGTGACTGGATTTTGAATTTGAATTTCAGTTGAGATGCTTCTATAAGGTCAGCAAATTCTTTTACCCATCCCGGCTTTAATCCAAAAATGTCGTCAGTCATCCAGAAATGACTCGCACCAAATGTCGACTGCAAAAATTTTATTTGTTCAACAATACGCAATGGACTGTGAACATTGTACCTGTTTCCATAAATTGGTTTTGCACACCAATTACAATGGAAAGGGCAACCTCTTGTTGTACTTAAGTTAAGCGAAAAATATCCGGTACTTGCAATCCATCGATCTTTGTACTCACTCATATTTATCAGATCCCATGCAGGAGTTGGAAGATCATCGATCGATTTCAAAACATTTCGCTTCGGTGATTTGAATAAACCTGTTGGAGTCATATAAATTAACCCCGCAATAAAATCCGGTTGTTGATCTGATACAGAAAGATGATCGGCTAATTCACCCAAAGCTTCTTCTCCTTCTCCGTATATTATATAATCAGCCCCGGCAGATAAATATTTTTCAGGGTGATCTGTTGAATCACTGCTATTAACGATAACTTTAATATTACGGGCTTTAGCAAAATGGATCATTTGAAATGCAGCCTCACGCATATTAGTGAGACACATTTTCGTCAGGTAATTAAATCCATCATCATAGATAACAAGATAATCAGGTTTATCTTTTGCTAAAAAAGGAATGATCTCTTCAGCAGAATGCGCAAACATTGAATCGAAAAGTGAAATTGAATAGTTTTTACTTTTAAGAAAAGCAGCGGCAGAAATTGTTCCTAGCGGAGGATAGGGTTGTTGCATTTTCCATTGTTTCGGATCGAAACGAAGGAAGTAGCTATGCGCAAATAGAATTTTTTTCATGTCTCAAAACAATATCGTGCTGTTTTTCAAAATTGGCGAATTTAATGTCAAGTTCCCGGAGAATTTTCTCCTGAAACCCATTGGGATGATGTTTGGAGACATTCTTTTTTGTACGCATCCGCAGATCAAATGTTGATGCATCAAAATCCTTGAATTTTTTCTTCCAGTGTTTTAGTGTGAATTTGAAAAAATAGTTATCAATAGCCTCACCTAAAGATCCGGAAAATATTTTTTCGAGAAATGATTTTATCCGAGGAAATTTTTCATCGACTAAATAGTATTCATTCCTCAGAGGGAAGTTTGGATAAAATGTTTTACTCCATATATTTTCATTCATGAAATTCAAATATTCAGAATAGTTGTATACAGGAATGAGATAACTAACTTCTGTAGCAGTAAAAATATTTCTATCAGGAATGGAAAGCTGATCTTCAGAAACAAAGTAATTCACACAAAAGTTCTTTTTTGAGTTTAACAAAAAGAGTTTTTTGTATAAAACTAAAAATGTTCTTGTCAACCAAAGTCTGTTCCGGGAAGTGATAATAAAATAGTCGATATCCGAATTTTCGTCCATAAAATTTTTTGACAGTGAACCACTGATCGTCACAGCTTTTACAAATGGGAACGAAGCGATCAGGCTGCTGAACTTTTTCATCCGGTCAACCATCTTCTTTGCAAACTTTTCACCGGCAATTCGTCTATGCATATTGAATACAGAAGGGAAAACTGAATAATATCCTTCGTGAAAATAAATTTTCTGTTCATCGACTAATTCCAAAAGTACTTCCGGCAATTCATTTTCATCCTTCAACTCTATTTGAATAAGATCATTGATCTCATTTATTGAAAGTGGATGATTGAAGATGTCAAAATAAAGAAGCACGCGAATCACTGCTGCTGACATTTCAACATTTTGCTTAGTACAATTCCGATACGAACTTGTGGGAGAGTAATTCATCTGGGAGAAAGGAAGTTTTAAAGATAGTAATTTTCCCTAAACTGTAATTTTAAAAATGTATAGGTTTTCAGTAATAAATTGTTTGACGGAAACTGCCTTTATCGCAAGCGAATTTTCTTTAGCTAATCCGAATATTTTAGTGAAATTACAATCTTCAGATAAAACCATATACATTTCTGAAGAAGCATCCATATGCGCTTTGCATTGTACAAACAATTTTTTAAAATATTCGAAATCCTTTCCTGCATACCATGCATGATCGGAAGGTTTTCTTGCAATACCCGGATAAAAAGGGGGGTTAACAATGAGAATATCAAAAATTCCATTTGTTACATTATCAAAAAGATCCGATTCAAACACTTCAACACTTCCTGAATTCTCATTTATTCTTTCTGAATTCAGAGAAACATTCAGTTTTGTATTTTCCATGGCTAATGGACAAATATCAATAGCTGTAACATTGGCACCTTCTTTTGCGGCTACTATTGAGATAAGACCTGAGCCCGAACCTATTTCTATTACTTTCTTTTTAGAAAAATTCATGAATTCCAAAAATTCAAGCATAAAGCTTGTGCTGCTGAAGAATCGTGGATGAAAAACTCCGGGTTTTATCTTCAAAGCTATATCCTGATATTTGTAATTGGATTCTTTCGATGTATACCACTCAACAAACGGCTTATAAATAAAATTCAAAATCCTTTTTTCAAGAAATCGCACCGGTCTCTTAACTGCCTTCCGATTAAGAATCTGTTCCATTGTTTTTACTTCTTTCATTTGAATAACATAATATTTCAATTAAAAGCCCTCAATTTCTGGTTGCCGATACTTCCATAATTTTTGAATTGCCTTTATCTCATAAGGGAACGAATACACTTTATTCTTATATCTGAATGCAGAGATCTTTTTCAGGATTTTAATCTTAGTATCATTTAATCTGATGTCAGAATAAGTCGGAAAATAACCATTCAAAACTGTTTCAAAATTTCGGATATAATCAATCATTTCAGCTGTCAACCAAGGTGTCAAAGGATTCTTACGGAGGTCGAACTTTTCCCATGCCGATGAGATCCAATCTTCCAGTTTCTCCGGATAATGAAATCCGGATGCCTGCACTTTTTCATACAACTCACTTCCTTCAACAGGCACAGGTGAATACACATAAATGATAATTTCCGTATCCGGATTTATCTCTTTGATCTCTCTGATAAACTCTACATCTCTCCTGATCTGTTTCCAAGATTCTTCTTCCGTTTCACCGGGCATCCCCAGCACAAAAGAATATTCAGGAATAATATCGAACTTTTTCATTCGAGCAGCAAAAGAACGGATTTGAGCAGCACTTTGTGTTCCGCCTTTGTCCATCCGTTTCAAGATATCATCATTGCCTGTTTCTGCTCCGAAGAAGATCATCTTGCAACCTGACTCGCGCATGATTGCAAGTGACTCATCAGAATATTTATTGATGGTATCGATACGGCCTTCACCCCACCAGATCATGTTTTCTTTTTTGATGAGGTTTGAAAACTCTACTGTTCTTTTTTCAGAAACAAAAAAATTGTTGTCGTGAAATTCAATAGCATTTCCACCAAAAGTATTTTTAAGATAGAGAATGTCTTTATAAATTTTCTCTGCTGATTTTCCTTTCCAACGTGCATTATAAATTGGAACAACAGCACAGAAACTACACGTAAATGGACAACCAAAACTGGAATGATATGCAATTGTTTTTGTCCCCAGACAAGTCTTTCCAAGATACCTGCGCATATCATAAAATTCATTGAGTTGAGCATATGGAAATGAAGGCAAAAGATCCTGATCGTAGATCTCATCTTTTTTTGTTGTGATTATCTCTCCGCTTTCATTCTTAAAGATCAGATTCGGCAAAGAAGAAAAATTTCGTGTTCCTGTTTCAAGTTCTTTCAGTAATGCAGGAAAAACTTTTTCACCGGGACCATTCACAACAAAGTCGACAAAACCGGAATTCAAAACCACTTTGGAGTGGTTAGAAGGAAAATATCCACCCCAGATGATTCTGACTTTTGGAAAAGACTCTCTGACTTTTTTAGAAAAAGGAATTGCTTGCTTCAGTTGTGGTCCGGGCATGACGGTTGATGCAAATACAAAGAACTCCCCTGAATCCAGGTACTTTTCAATTTTAGTCCAGGGATCAACTTCCAGATTTCCATCTACTATTACCCATTCATAAAGTCCATTCAAAGTAGCAGCCACCGACAAAATCGAATTCGGGATCCTAGGTTTTGTATTTGCAGCTCTGGGGTTGAATAAAAGGACTTTTTTCACGAGTGGAAGATATTGGTTTTAGGGCAATATAATGTAGTTTTTCATCACGAAATAAGTAGACTTGGAGTAGACATTCTGGCAATTCAATAATTTTAAACACATCTTTAATTGCTTTATCCTTTTATTTCCTGCAGTCAAGATCTGCGATCTTATCTGCGAATTTATCTGCGCAATCTGCGGGAGAAAAACACACTGTAATTTCTCCCGCAGATTGCGCAGATAAATACGCAGATAAATACGCAGATTTGGAGCTACATTAATTGTAGCTTGCTTGTCCTTGTATCAAAAACTTATTGAATCTTAATGTTAAAATTTTTATGCATCACTCCTTGCATATTTCACTACAAAAATTGCAGTCATCACAAAAAACAAATTCAACAAAATCAATCTGTAAAACTGAAATGGCAGAAATGAAATCTTCGAATTGACAAAATCAAAAACAATCCCACTGAAACCAAATACAAAAAGCGAACAAATAAGAAACGCTATGAAACGCTCATTCTCTTTTTGCAATCCGATCAAAAGTGCAACCGGAAATAATAGAAGCAACAAATGATAACTGGCAGATGCAGGTGAAAATGCCAGTGCGCATAATGAAAGGAAAACAACTGAGTAAGCAGACAGGTCAGGGTGATTGTTTAATCTGTGCAAAGTATAAATCAGCGTTGAAATCAATCCTACGAAAACGATTGCCTTTAGGATTATCACACCATTTGGCCAATCAAATACAGGATTTGGATTAATGATCGAATCATTCGAAAACAAATTCAACGCAAGTGAATTCCACGATTGAAATGCAAATGCATACGGATTCTGTCCTTCGAGCTTACCATTCAAATGATCAAACAAAACTGAATTTATAAAATCATTACAGGGCTTTGTGCCGATAATGATAATTGAAAGTAAAGCAATGCCGATCAAGGAAATTAAGGTTGCGACAATTGCTTTGAAATTTTTTCTGATCAGGAATGCCGGTAATGTTACTACCGGAAAATATTTTATGGCTATACCGGAAGCAAGTAAAAATCCTGACCAACCGGATCTTTTTTCGGCCTGCATCCATGCAATCATCCACATTAAAAGCACCAAAAGGTAAACTTGTCCAAGGTAGAAGTTGTTGTATAAAGCAATACCAGATAACAAAACAACAGATGCACTTTGCTGCAAATTGAGTTTGGAGATCTTCGAGAAAAGAACAATCACTCCATACAATAAAAGGATATTGATGCATGTCCAGATCCTCTTAGCAGTAATTGGCGGAAATCCGGCAACCGGCAACATAACAAATACTGTCGGCGGTGGAAACGGAGCAAACTTCCCTTCCTGATCTATTCCATAGCTGTGAATCAGATCATTAAAGGTAGTATTGGAATAGATGCCTGATAAATCCTTTCCTTCGAGTAACAATTTGGATGAAACATAGTAATTAGGGAAATCACTGCGGACATCAGTCATTGCCGGATAGATACCTTTCCAAATTTGAATTAAAACCAACATTAACAAGAAAATTCTGCCCGAAACGGAATTCGAGAAAAGCAGATTTTTGAACCACATCATCGGGCTAATTTAGGAGAATTCGGGAAGAGATGTTGGTGAAATTCTGCTAAATTTGCTACGCCTTTTTGAAGGTCAAAGGTCAAAGGTCAAAGGTCAAAGGTCAAAGGTCAAAGGTCAAAGGTCAAAGGTCAAAGATCAAAGATCAAAGGTCATAGATCATAGATCAATGGTCAATGCATAAAGTTTAAGCCAAGTCAAACCGCAAATAACCTTTTACCCTTGACCCTTGACCTAATGAAGAGGGTAAGTTTAAGTAAAAAGAAAAAAGAAAAAAGAAAAAAATGTCAAAAGACCGCTACCAATACCACGATTACTATTTAATGGATGAACTTCTTACTGACGAACATCGGTTGGTTCAAACAAGTGTGCGCGATTGGGTGAAGAAAGAAGTTTCACCAATTGTTGAAGAAGCATGTCAGAAAGCAGAATTTCCCAAACAGTGGATCAAAGGTTTGGCTGAGATCGGTGCATTCGGTCCTTACATACCTGCAGAATATGGTGGTGGTGGAATGGATCAGATCGCTTACGGTATTATCATGCAGGAATTAGAGCGTGGCGATTCAGGTTTGCGTTCGACTGCATCCGTTCAAAGTTCATTGGTGATGTATCCGATCTACACTTATGGTAGTGAAGAACAACGTAAAAAATATTTACCAAAACTTGCTTCCGGTGAAATGATGGGTTGCTTTGGATTGACAGAACCGGATCATGGTTCGAATCCGAATGGAATGATCAGTAACATCAAAGAAAAAGGTGATCACTTTATTTTGAACGGGGCAAAGATGTGGATCAGCAATGCACCATTTGCAGACATAGCAGTTGTGTGGGCAAAAGACGAACAAGGAATTGTTCGCGGATTGATCGTTGAACGTGGAATGAAAGGATTCACAACTCCGGAAACACATGGCAAATGGTCGCTGCGTGCAAGTGCTACAGGCGAACTTGTTTTCGACAATGTTATTATTCCGAAAGAAAATATTTTACCGAATGTAAAAGGCTTGAAAGGTCCATTGGGTTGTCTGAATTCTGCACGTTACGGAATTTCATGGGGAGCAATTGGTGCTGCTCTTGATTGTTACGATTCAGCATTAAGATATTCGCAGGAAAGAATTCAATTCGGAAGACCGATTGGTGGTTTCCAGTTGACTCAGAAAAAACTTGCCGAGATGATCACTGAAATTACAAAAGCACAACTGCTTACATGGAGATTAGGTGTTCTTAAAAACGAAAACCGTGCAACACCGGCGCAGATCTCAATGGCAAAAAGGAATAACGTGAACATGGCATTGCAGATCGCAAGAGAAGCAAGACAAATTCACGGTGGTATGGGAATCACCGGCGAATATCCCATCATGCGCCACATGATGAATCTTGAATCAGTAATTACCTATGAAGGAACGCATGATATTCATCTTTTGATTACGGGGATGGATGTTACGGGGTTTAATGCGTTTGAGTAATTTCAGGTTAGAAGTCAGAGATCACATCGCAATGGTCATACGAGTCAAAAGTCGAAAACTTTAGGTTAAAGGTCAGTGGTCAAAGCCATTGACCTTTTTTCTGCGGATAGTATGTGTAAATCTGCTGGAAATAAAACACAGAGAACATAGATTTCACAATGAGACCATAGAATTTTTCTGCGGATATTCTGCGTGTTCTGCGTAGCTCTGCGGGAAATTATTTTTTTTACAACCATTTATCGTCTGTTCACTATTCCAATTTTTCATTTGGTCACAAATTTATTTTTCGGTTTATCATAAAAAGTACATTCAATCATTATTATTAGTGATGTAGTTCTCCCATTTAATCTACGTACTATGAAAACCATATTTTTAATTTCAATTTTATCATTGATATGTGTTCATGAAGCATTTTCTCAGGCAAATTGTTCCAGCCCTCTCTCTGTTGCAGTTTGTCCGGATACTTTATTAATGTATCAAACAAATGCCGGTATGGGCGATGATGCGCCGGCAGGAATTAATTATACAGGAGAGGATCTGGTTTATAGAATAACAGTTCCGGTTACAACGATAAAAATTTTCATATCGATTGCAAATGCAACAGGGCTGATCAGGTCAAGACTCGTAAAAGACAGTTGTACCAGTGTTACCGGACCAGGCTTTCCTTTCAATACAGGAACAAATTCATATACTTTTAGTGTAAGCAATTCGACAACGTACTATCTGTGGCTGGATGCAGCAACCACAGTTACTTTTGATATCGGTATCGGAGCTGATACAAGTTCGACAGTTGTTAGTCAACCTGACACACAGGGAAACTGGATGCCCGATCAATCCGGTTGTTACGTACCTGTCTTTCATCCAGCTAAACCATTCTATCAGGTAAAGTTTAATAACGTTTTTCAGACTGACCCTATGACTTTAGCACCATTAAATGTAGCCGGTTCATTTTGTATTAATACTATCTTAAAGAATACAACAGGCGATGAAGGTGTACGAAAATTTGAATTCTCATTTGGTACAGGGTATATCAACATTCAGGCGCCGGACAGTATTGCAGGAACATACAATACTGGTTACTGGATAAAATCAGGCATAGGAAATTTTATCAAATATATATTCTATGAAGCAGCTTCAACAGGTCGAGGTGATTTTGATGGTTCACCAAATTCGTGTTTGAGTTATGAGTTCTGTTTTACTCTTATACCGGTTTCAAACAGTCCTTCTATTACAGAAGTTGATGTTTATGTTGAAAGTGATGGATATGGCGCAGCATACACTGGTAATTTAAATTCCGGTTGCTGTCCTGCGTTTTTCCCAAATTGCCATTTCAACCAAGGAGGTAGTAGTTCAGGAGTAAATGGATTTGGATTTGGAGTCAATGATCCCGGCGGTTCATTACCTGTTGAATTAGTAAAATTTGATGTCGTTGATGAAAATAATATTATCCGTATAATATGGACTACTGCTTCAGAAATAAACAACGACTATTTTACAATAGAAAGATCCATCGATGCAATGAATTGGAAAGAATTAGAACAGACAGATGGCAGTGGCAACTCAACTCAATATTTAGATTACGCTATCATCGATCCATTTCCTTTAAGTGGTACTTCCTATTACAGGCTTAAGCAAACAGATTTTGATGGTAAAACTTCAGCCTTTCCTCCTAAATCAATTCATCATGATGGAGCAAAAGATTTTGATGTATACCCGAATCCGGCAAAAGAAAAACTAACTGTAAGAAATTTTTCAGCAGCTGAATATGAAGCGGAATTGTTTTCTGCAATAGGAATGGAAATGTATGTTCCGGCCCATGCGACATCAAAAGAAAAAATATTTGATACTTCACAAATTTCGTCAGGTATATACTTCCTGATCATCAGATCAAAAAATGAAATTAAAAGAAGTAAAAGAATTGTAATCATTAAATAAAAAGATCCGTAGATACTCTGTCTGCAAAGTATTTACCTTTATCACTTAGAGTAAATAGGTTATTATTGTGCAGAACAAGGCCAGCCTTAATTTGAGAATCAAGTCTGCTCAATAATTCGGAACTCAGTTGATCGCCAAATTCTTCTATGACAAAATTCAAATTCACACCCCAATTGGTTCGCATAGAAGTTAAAATGTATTCATTGAACTTATCTTTCATAGAAAGTTCTTCAACCTCCGCCGGAATTATATTTTCAGCAAGTGAACGAATATAAACCGGATTATTCGAAACATTCCACTGTCGACTATCGCCATTGTATGAATGTGCCGAAGGACCAACGCCTAAATATTTTTCTCTCTTCCAGTAAGATGTATTGTGACGAGAGTATTTTCCATTGCGCGCAAAGTTGCTGATCTCATAATGTTCAAAACCGTTTTCTGCGGCGGCTTTCATCAGCATTTCAAAATGAAGTGCTGCAGCACCATCATCAATGTCTTTAACTTTATTTTGTTTGATCATTGATGCCAATGCAGTTCTTGGCTCAACTGTCAACGAGTAACACGACAAATGATCAACACCCAAACCAAAAGCTGTTTTCATGTTTTCTTGCCAGTCCTCCGGAGAAAGTTCAGGCAAACCGTACATCAAATCAATTGTTATATTTTCAAATCCTGCTGCATTCGCATCGCTTACACATTGCAAGGCTTGCACAGCATTGTGTGCGCGGTTCATCAACAACAGATCCTTTTCTCTGAATGATTGTATTCCTATACTCAAACGATTGACTCCGGCCGATCTCAACATTTGCAGAAGTTCAATTGTAAGGTCATCTGGATTGGATTCTAATGTAATCTCTGCCTCTACCTCCACTACAAAATTTTCCTTTATGGTATTTAATAAAAGGTCAAGCTGATTTCTGTTCAGCAACGATGGAGTTCCGCCGCCAAAATAAATTGTTTCGACTCTTTCACCTGCCAAATAATTCTTTCGAAGAATAATTTCCCCGGAAATGGCCTGAACCATATCATTCATCAATTCCTGCGAAGTAGAAAAATGGAAATCACAGTAATGACAAGCTTTTTTGCAAAAAGGGATATGAAGATAAATACCGGACAAAATCTAGTGTGGAGTTTGAGTGTGTGGTGTGAGCAACTCACAGCAATCCGAAATCCGAAATCCGAAATCCGAAATCATTTCTTCAATACGATCCTGAACGTCGTTCCTTTATTCATCTCAGAATTCTTAACGAAAATTTGTCCATCGTGATATTCTTCAATGATTCTTTTACTTAGAGAAAGTCCAAGTCCCCAACCACGACTCTTTGTTGTGAATCCGGGTTTAAAAATTGTTTTGTACGATGATTTCGGAATTCCTTTACCTGTATCACAGATATCAATGTAAACAAACTGATGCTGATTAGTAATGTTCACATCAATTTTTCCATTCCCGCTCATTGCATCGATGGCATTCTTTAGAATATTTTCAATGACCCAATCGAACAAAGGTACATTCAATGGAGCCCATACTTCAGTTGGCGGTGTTTTCAGATCAAAGATCACTTTATCAGAACTTCGTGTTTGAATATACTCCACAGAATGTTTGAGCACCTCATGGATATTCACTTTAGTAAGTGATGGGGCTGAACCAATCTTAGAAAAGCGTTCAGTGATTGTTAGTAATCGGTTAATGTCTTTCTCAATTTCATTGGTATAGTCGCTGCTCATTCCTTTGAGTCGCAAAAATTCCAGCCATGCAACCAATGATGAAAGTGGAGTTCCCAATTGATGGGCAGTTTCTTTTGCCATTCCAACCCACACTTGATTTTGTTCCGCTTTTCTTGAATTACTAAATGCCAGATAAGAAACAAGTAAAAACAATGCAATGACTGCTAACTGGAAGTATGGATAATAGCGTAGACGAATCAGTAATTCTGAATCGCGATAAAGAATATATTGTTTAATGGTTCCGATATGAATTTCAATCGGATCATGCACAGCGCGCATTTCTAAGATCTGCTTTCTCAAATAGTCTTCCCTCAGCGATTGCACCGAATCAAGATTCCGTGAAGAGATCGGATTAAACTTATCGTCGGCCCAGATAACAGGAATTGTATTGTTGTTACTGATCACATTTGATAAAAAATTAATATCGGTATTCAACTCGCTAACATCAGCAAGCCGGCGAGTTGCCTCTGCCCAAAGTTCGATCTTCTTGCGTTCTTCAACTGCAAGTTTATTGACCAAACGATTGGTATACCATAGGGAAGCGGTGCCGATCATTAAGGCTGCCAGGAGCAGCAATAATTTCCAACGTTGTTTTTGAGTATAAATATTCACGTAAAACTTGGTATTTGAATAATCTCCAGGCACTTACCTAAAGCATTCTCCTGATCCGATTGCGCAAAGATGCGGGAAATTCTTAGAATAGAAAAATCATTCTCCATCAGAACTCCAATCTATCTGCATTTCATCCTTCTTTTTTGATTTTGAGGTCTTTACAGTGTCCTTTTTAAATAATCCAAACTCTTCTTTTAACATCGATTTCAGGTTCTGACTCTCCTTATTGATCTCGGTTTTGATCTTTTGTCCGGCAGCTTTGCGGTCGTAGGCAAACTTTGGATTGTCAACCGGACCTTTCATTGATAACATCAGCATTGTTCTTCCTAATCCGTCATCTTCAATTTCTCCAAATTCAGTCGAGTTGGAACGCATTTTTTTACCAAGCACATCCGACAATAATAATTGAATATGGTAATCAACTATATTATCGAAACTATGGGTTCCATTTCCGGAAATGTTTATCGCATTTGACTTGATCTCCATATTAGGAATAAAAATCTTCCTGTCTTTGATAGCAATCTTATTTGTGAGTGTAGAGAATTTTATTCGATTCAGATCAGGCACCTTTATATATTTTGCCAAAGCCTGAATCGGTGTGAAATTATTCAGCTCACCATTTTCAATTTTAATATCGCAAGTAGAAAATACCCGTGCCGGATTAATAGTAAGATCTTTCGACCACATACTTGAAAATTGAACATCGGCACTGATCACTCCTTTTACATTTTTATCGGTCATAGTGGTCTGGCCAAAATTCTCCAGTTCAAAAAACAAACGTGTGATATCAAGTTTAGCAAACTTTGCATCTAAATTCATTTGTATACTATCGCGGCGAGAAGCGTTGATCGTAGCATCCATCTGAATTTCTCCATCCATTGTTTTAAACCGAAGTGCTCGGCTACTGATCACCTGACGTTCAAGATGAATGTGACCCCTTACAGCAGACGCTTCGAATTTCCTGAACTTCATATTTCCTATCGATACATTTAATTCGCAAGTAAGACGAGGATTGAACTTCATAATATATGAAGTATCATCAGCTGAAACAGTTGTGGATTTATTCACTAGGAATTCGTCCATTGCAAGATTATTTGACACAACATCGGCAATAAAATCTCCGGGTTGATCACGAATGAGAATGAAGGGAATGAAATTTTTGAAGATGCCATCAAGTTTGAAATCAGTTGAAGAAATTTTTCCTGAGAAATTTTCAATTGCTACATCTTCGTTTTTGAGTACAAAATTTCCGCTAAGGTTTGTGAACGAAAGCGGATTATTTTTCAGTTTGAAATAAACATGACTGATATCGACATTACCCGAAGCCTTTACTTCGTAGAGCTTGTCTTTTGAAACATTTTGCAATTGGCTTACCTTACCGCTGTAATAAACATTCATAGCAAGATTTCCGGAAAGCTGTTCGAGTGTATCGGCATTTATGAATGGCTTTACCTGTGCCAGATCAAGTTGTGTTGAAGCATGTATTGTCAGGTAAGCATTTTCAAGATCATCAATTCTGATCTCTGCTTTAATTTTGTGTCCACTCAGACTGGCAGAAAGTGAGGGGATATTCAAAAAACTCTTCCGTTTAGAAGTAGCATTGTGAAATGTTCCTGAAAAATTTATTGCCGTCAGTTCAACAGGATTATCTTCCGTAGAAAGTTTTCCATCAGCAATAGAGAAATCCACTTTTACATCAGGCGATCTGCTTCCTGACACTTCTCCATTGATTGTAGAATGAAAAATAAAGCGGCCCTTGCTTTTGAAGGATTTTAGTCTGGCCGAAAAACCGGGCGGCAATAATGAAATGAAGGATGCCAGATCTGCCTCATTCGATTTTACATCAAGATCTACAACAACAGAATGTGGCGGAGCTTTAATTTTTCCGTTCAGATCAAATTTTACGTCTGCGATCTTTACTGAACTTTTTTCGAAAGTATAAATATCTGTTTTTGTATTAACTTTCAGATTACTCAAAACTTCCACTTCTTTGTGATCGATATAGTTTACATTTTTCACTAGTAGTCTATTCACAAAGAGGCTTGCTGTGGTCGTCAGAGTGAATTCATCACTTGAAAATCTACCGGACAATTGAGCATCTTTTGCGAAAGCATTATAGTCCTGCTGATTTTTTTTATCAAAGTAAGTAACGGAAACATCTTTCAGAATTATTTTCTGCAGATCGATCACACCGCTACTTGTTGTATCACCAGAAGTCTTCCAGAATTTATAATTTCCTTTTCCTGAAGTATCAATTCTGATATTCAGATTTCCTTTGTCTAAAATTATTTTTCTGACGGTTACGTCTTTATTAAAAATTCCGGTAATGTTAAAAAGCAATGCAAGACGATTCGCAAAAATGAGGGTATCCTTTTTCGGGGAATCCGTGACATCATAGATCAGGACATCATCCATATCGATTGAAGCGAAAGGAAAATGGCGGATAACAGAAAAGTTGAACTCTTTTACTTTAATCTCAGTAGCCAGATGTTTATTCAGTTCACCGATGACCAGTTGTTTGATCTCCTTACTATAAAAAAGGCTGATCGTTGCAGCCAAGACGAAAATTCCGATGACAGCAATTGCGATGACTTTTAATAAGACCTTAATTACTTTCATCTGATCAAGCAGTTCGATTAGGGAACGCTATCGGCAATTTGAAATTGTACGACTGTAAGAATTGATAATAGAAAACGAAAAAGCACAGAAAAGGTTGCTTACTACTTCAGATTTAAGATTTTCACTGAAAAATTTTCCTGATTGTCCGAAAGATTTAAAAAGTACACCCCGGATTTGAGACCAGAAAAATCAATTGCTTCGGAAAATTCACCAGGGGAAGTAAAATTCTTTGTAAACGAGAATACTTCCCTTCCAAGCGCATCTGAAACTAACCCTGTTAAAACACCAGAACGTGCCACTTTAAAGCGAGCGTAAAATATTCCATTTTCAAAATAGCCCCATATGTTCGAATTTGAACTAACATTTTCAGTTTCGTCGGAAGAAAGTACAATTCCATTTTCATTAAAAATCAATAAACCATAATAAGTTCCCATAAACTTATTTCCATTTGACTCGGTTAGAATCGTCACAACAGTTTGTATTGGATTAGGGAATGGAATTACAGTTGAATCAAAAAATGTCCAGGTCTGATCATCATACATAGCAATTCCTGACAACGAGGAAACCCATTTGGTTCCTAAATGATCAATTTCCGGTTTACAATACTGAAATGATGCCTGTGTTGAAACTGAGTTTGTATCAAACGTCAACCAATTAGAATCATCAAATTTATATAGTGTTCCTTCTAATTCTGTGATCCACTTATTACCAAATTGATCAATTGTTACTCGCTGAGGAAAGCGACCAAGCCCGGAGTTTGAAGTGTCATATAGAGTCCAATTTATGTCATCAAATGAAACAAGAGCGCCTATACTCGGTGGGCCCGGCGTATTATCGATCCCACATATCCATTTTTTCCCAAAAGGATCTATATCAATAGACCACACATTTCCGATTGGCATTCCTGTATTTGCCATCGTGAAATTTTCAAGCGTTGTTCCATCCCATTTAAAAAGTCCATACTGGTAGGTGCCAATCCATAAATTATCACCATCTACTTTTAAACTAGTTGAATTAATATTGAATACGATGGGTGCATAAGGTGCGAAGATGGAGACTTGTCCATTACAACAACGCACTAATCCATGTACGGTTGCTACCCAAATAATGGAATCCTGAGATTCAATCGCTAAACAAGCATCGTTAAAAGTAATATTAGGAGTATGAAAGACCTGCCATTGATTTTGCCCAAGAAATTTTGCAAATCCTTCCCCTGTTGAGACCCATATATCACCATTCTTGTCCTTAGTTATATCAGTGATGTAGTTACTTGGCAGGTTTGAATTACTAGTGTCAATCACCATCCAATTAACAGCAGTATTGCTCTGCAATTGCGAGTAACTTTCAAAACAAAAAACCAATAAGAAAATCAATAAATAAAATTTCATTTCCTTTGTATGTAAAGCCAAGTCAAATTTATAAAAAAAGGCCTCACCCTCGTGAAGCCTTTCAACTATTTAATTTCTTCCAGCATCAACTGCCTGATGTATTTCACCGGAGCGCTGCCATAGCTTAAGAATTTCTCATGCCAGTCTTTTAATTTGAATTGATCCCCTTGTTTCTTTTTCATCTCTTCACGCAGATCGTAGATCTCTGTGTAGCCGGTAAAATAGCAGCAAAGCTGAACTTGTGTCAATGAAACCCGACGCCATTTGTTTTCTGCTTCTGTTTTTTGCTGGAAGGCTTCATTCATCAACAGGTTCAAAGCATCTTCCTTCGACATATTTTTTGTATGGACACTGTTGTCGAGAATGAAATTGCAAGTACTTCTCAAATTCCATTTGTAGTACATCAACCACATTTCAGGTTCGTTGTTACCATAGCCTTCTTCAAGCATCATTCTTTCAGTATAAACTGCCCAACCTTCGATCATAGAACTTGCACCTAACAGAGATTTGATCAGGCTTGGGGATTGATTAGCATAGACAAGCTGCGTGTAATGTCCGGGAATAGCTTCATGGATATTAAGAATCTGTAAAATGTATTGATTGTATTCACGCAAATAACTTTCTGCGCGGTCTTTATCCCATCCTGACAAACTACCAACATTGTAGTACGTATTTCCGGTCTTATCATAAGGACCGGGAGCAGATATTGATGCACCTGCAACTCCGGCCATGTAATCAGGTTCTTTTCTGACTACAAGCGGCTTTGATGGATCAATGTAAATTAGGTTTTTTTCTTTGATGAAATCAACAAGAACCGGAATTTGCTTTTCAATTGCAGATTGGAATGAATCAGGCTCAACGTGAGTTAGTGAAAGCTTATCGATCATCTGACGAATCATTTGCAGACTGTCTTTTGGCATCTCTTGTCCTGCGAAATATTTCGGCCAAAGCTTCACTGAGATCTCAGCCATTTTCTGATGCAATTCAGTTTTATGCGCAATTGCTTTTGCAAGAACTTCATCGGCAGTATAACCTGATTGAATATCGAATTCAAATTTCTTTTTGTAAAGCTCATCGCCTAAGCGGAAATTTCTTGGTGAATCATTTTTCATCGACTTCAGAAATTCAACATAAGATTTTATAGCATCGATTGTAAGTTTTGCGCGAGTAGTAATTTCGGTTTTTTCCGCGACCGGAAGTTTTGACACTTTCAGAGCATTCACAAGATCATTTTCAAAAACAGAAATTCCACCGAGGTTCTGTTCAATGGCAAGTTGTGTATGTTCAACAGTTGGATTCTTGATATTTTTCTTTGCCGCTTCGTAGTATGCAGGAACATTTACGAGTTTCATTCCCAGATTATGTAAACGATTATCAAGCGAATCATAATTGTTGTTGATCATCTCAGCAAACTCTCCTGAAACATTGTAACCGGCAGGATTCCATTCTCCGGATTTCATTTCCTTAATTGACCATATGATTGACTTCAACTGGTTCTCTATCATTTGAAGATCGGTCTTATTGTTGTCAGATAAATTCTTAAGATCATACGACTTCAGTGAATCCAGATTTGCATTTGCAAAAGCAAGTTGTTTAGCATCGTACTCAGCATTGGGTACCATTAAAACATTATCAAATTTGTGATATCCCTGACTACTGGCCCAACCCGGATAAATTTCCCACATTCTTTCAACGAAACCATTCTTGAATAGATCGAATTGTTGATTCTGATCTCCGCTCGTTTCAGTTTTTTTTGAATTACAACCAAAACCTGCTATGATCAATAGCGATAGAGTAAGTATCTTTTTCATAGTGCAATGATATGAAAATAATGATACTATGAACACCTTGAATGACTCAATACACCCCTTAATTATCTTAATAATTTGTTAAATTATGTGAATTGAGTCCATAAAAAAAGCCCCACAATGTAGGGCTTGGAATTAGTATTCATTCAGATCATTTTGATGCATCAGCAAATCTGCGATTCACTTCATCCCAGTTGATCAAATTCCACCATGCAGACATATAGTCAGGACGACGATTTTGATAATTCAGATAATATGCGTGTTCCCATACATCACAGCCAAGGACCGGAGTTCCTTTTACTTCAGCCACATCCATAAGCGGATTATCCTGATTAGGAGTGGAAGAAACCGCAAGTTTTTTATCAGCGCCAACGATCAACCATGCCCAACCACTACCGAAGCGTGTTGCTCCTGCTGTGTTAAACTTTGTTTTGAACTCATCGAATGAACCGAATGCAGAATCAATTGCAGCAGCGATTGCACCTGTAGGATTTCCGCCACCATTTTGTTTCATCACTGTCCAGAAAAGTGAATGGTTGTAATGTCCACCGCCATTATTTCTGACAGGCATTGGGTATTTGGAAATATTTTTACAAATATCTTCAATGGATAATTTCTCAGCATCAGATCCGGCGATAGCACCATTTAAATTTGTAACATAAGCCTGATGATGTTTTCCGTGATGGATCTCCATCGTACGTGCGTCGATATGTGATTCAAGCGCATTGTATTCGTAAGGAAGTTTTGGAAGTTCGAATGCCATTTTTATGTGTTTAAATTTTCAGTAAAGATATGGGTAAATAGCCTTCAATTTCTGCTCTCAAATAAAAAATTAAACACTGAGAACACTAAAATTCGTCACAAGAACACGTCACTCGTGTCCCGATAGCTATCTAGATTGTGTTAAAAACTTAGTGTTAGTGTTGAAATTTAAGCTTAAAATACTCTGCCTTCTAATTCCTATGTAAAGAAGCCATTAAAAACCCATTTGCAATTCCAACTATCAATCCTGCAGCAATATCAGTAGGAAAATGTTTACCCGCTCTGTAGCGTAGGTAGCCGGTAGTGATTGGAATTGCAGCGGCTGAAATATACAAATATGGCAATGCTTTGCTTTTCGGATAATAAATACTGTATGCCGTAACAGTAAATGCCGCAGCAGAGGCAGTCATAGCAGTATGTCCTGAAAAAAAAGAGGCATTGGCATCGGCTTTTCTTTTCGCACTCATTGGCGCAGCCGGATTATATACAAAAGGGCGTGCGCGATCCAGCAGACCTTTCACAAACTGAATTTCTGCTCCGGCCATTAATGTAGTTTGGATGTAAACTAATGTAAGAGCTCCAAAATCTTTTCGGATTTCTTTATCTGCTAAAAGTACTGCCGGTAAAACGATAGACGAAACTAACATTACATCAGATGCTTTTGCTGCCTGAATAGAATAGTGTGTCGCAGCCCTTCTATCTAATGAATTGATGTTCGAAATGGAAAGCGAATTAATTTCCGCTTCAGTAAGCGGTGCTTTATGCCGATAAAAATAATTTCCGCCAATAAAAAGCGAGACACTTGCGGCTGATACTATATAATCGTCAGGTATCGATAAGTTAATTCTTCTCTGAGCAATTCCGTTATTCCCAACCAAAATCAGTTGGGCAACGAGAATAAAAACAACTTTTGAAAATCGTTTTTGCACTTAACTCCCTTTTACAGCAACCTGCTTTTTATCGATCAGTTCAAGTGCTTTCTTCAGAGTGTTGTCGAGTGATTGTATCACCGGATAGAATCCATCATTTTTCCAAACCTGGCGGGCGATAAGCGCTTTCATTTGTGTTCGCATGATCTCATCCGAAATTTTCATCCCTTCAGCATTTGGCTTCACTCCACTTTTCTCTGCAAACGAAATGAAATCATTATAGATCGTTTCGTTTATTTTAAAGCCTGTATTGAATTCTTCAAACGTTTTGAATTTATTTAAAGTCGTACGATTGTTATCTACATATTTATAGACAAATTCAGTTATAAGTCCTTTGGAAGATACATCGGAATAATATTGAGACACACCACTTGTATCGAGCGACACAAAAATATCTGGCATGATTCCACCGCCGCCATAAACTACTCTTCCACTAGGGGTTGTAAATTTTAGTGAATCACTGAAACGAATACTATCTGAACTCAAAAGTTCACCATGTTTAAGTCGTAGTGCAAGTTCATTCTCATAATCATCATAAGTGCCATCGTAAGGCTTCTGAATACTACGACCGGTTGGAGTATAATATCTTGCTATAGTAAGACGAATAGCTGATCCATCCGGAAATTCACTTTGTTCCTGCACGAGACCTTTACCGAAAGAACGACGACCGACAATTGTTGCTCGATCCCAATCCTGCAGAGCACCTGAAACAATTTCACTTGCTGATGCGCTGCCTTCGTCGATCAATACAACAAGAGCACCTCTTTCGAAGAAACCATTTTTAGTTGCCGAGTAAGATTCTTTTGGACGTGATCTTCCTTGTGTGTAGACGATCAGTTTCTCTTCAGGTAAAAATTCATCCGCCAATTGAATTGCCGTTTTTAAATAACCACCCGGATTACCACGAAGATCCAATACAAGATTTTTCATGCCCATTTCCTTGAGCTTCACAAAACCATCGATGTATTCTTCGTAGGTCTTATCACCAAAATGACTGACTTTTATATAGCCTGTTTCCGGACTAAGCATGTAAGAAACATCAACACTATAGATAGGAATTTTCCCGCGTGTAATAGCATAGTCGATCTGCTTACCTTTTCTGTAAACGGTAACTTTCACTTTCGTTCCACTAGGTCCGCGAAGATTTTGCATGACCATCTGATTTGTGATCTCTATGTTTGCAACATTTTTTCCATCAACTTTGATGATCCTGTCGCCGGGTTGAATTCCTAATGCATCTGAGGGTCCACCTGAAACTGCTGTAACTACCATGATCGTATCTTCCTGAATATGGAACTCAACTCCAATACCGTCGAAATTCCCTTCCAAAGGTTCGTTTGTTGACTGAAGTTCATCAGCAGGAATGTAAGCAGAATGCGGATCAAGCTTATGCAGCATTTCTTCAATTGTACTTTCAACCAGTTTTTTCTGATTCACAGTATCAACATATTCCTGATTTATATAATTGATTACATCATTCAGTTTATTGAACTGACCTGTTCGAAAAGAAAAAAAAGCGTTTTCATTTTTCGTCGACTGATTTAATCTCAGTCCAACATAAATTCCCACTGCAATAAGTCCACCGAAGATTAGTGGCAACCAGATTTTTAATTTATTCACTTTATCGAAGTTTGTATTATACTCACCATTAAACTGATTTTTCCTGAAAATGTTTTGAAAAAGGACGAATTAACACCATTATAACATCTCCTAAAACATCTGTTTTTGCTTTTAAATCGTGGTATAATCAAGACTTAGCTGAAAGTTGTTCTTTCTGCTGATATCTTTCAACCTGAACTCCAAATTGTTTCAAAAACGCTACACCTTCATCGATCCCTATACCTTTATATTCAGCATAGCTATTCAGATAAATAACTTTTTTTATACCCATCGTGAAAATGATGCGCGCACAAGGCAGACAAGGAGAAAGTGTAACATAAATAGTACACCCTTCAATAGGAACACCATTTTTCGAAGCATAGAGTATGGCATTTTGCTCGGCATGCAAAGCGAGGGAACAACTGCCTTTACTATCACGAGGACAACCGACTTCCGGCCATTTTTCATCACAATTATGGGTACCGGCAGGTGGGCCATTATAACCAAGCGAAACGATTCGGGTATCTTTAGTCAGTACAGAGCCGACTTTTATTTTTACGCAATGTGATTTATGGGCCAGATTCTGGGCCAGCTCCATATAGATCTCATCAAAACTAGGACGATGCATGCGGCAAATGTAGGGATTTTTAGACAGGGACACATTAAAACCTTTTCTGCTATTATAGCGACTTAGGCAATGACAGATTTTACTCTCTTTCTTTCAGATGTCCTTATACTTTTATCATTTATGATTTCTAATTCCCTTTTCTTTTCTAAAACACGATACCAATATAAAGCAGGTATCCAATTATTTGAATGGATCTCTAACCTAACAAAAATCGTTTTGTTAGGTTCCTCCTTATTATTTAAAATTCGACTTAACCTGGTAACATGTAAACTTATTTCTTTAGAGAATTCATTATCCTTTTTATTTATAGAATGTATATACTCTCTCAAAAAGTGACTAAAAGAATATTTAGCGTCATAGGTATTACTTCTAAAGTAATCTTCCATCGTATACTTTATTTGCAGTATACGTGAATAAAGTTTCTCCCTTTCAGACATGTGCTTTAGACGGTTCAAACGAAAAGTAGAAAACTCTTTATCAGCCTCTTCTTGTTGCTCCTGTGATAATTTGCTCGGTAAAATATGTGAGTCGGCAGGCACGTCACTTGTATGTTTTTTTTGAGTTTTCATTTCTTAGTTATTTAAATATTCTTCTCCTCTTCAAAATACTTCAACGAAATCAAACCTAATATGGTTTTTGACTCAAGCATCTGAAGTTTAAAAACTAAATTCTTTTTCTCAAGTTTCCAGTCAAAGCCTGGAAATCTTGCGCTTTTTGAAATTATATTATAATCACCATTCTCAATTGGTTCAATCCTTACTTCTATTCTATCACCAGAATCCGTTTGAGAAATATACATACGTAAATATACAAATGTTTATCAATTTTGTCAAGATAATTTATCATTATTATCAATTAAAAAATACTAAATTTAGCGAAAATTGTACATTTAGGGATAATTGTACTCCTAAGGTAGGTTTTTGAATCTTTAACTAAGCAAATATAAAATTGGCTTAACTCATTGTTTAATAAAATCAAAATACTTCACCATCGACTTTATTTCCGATGCGATCAATTACTCAATTGCTACCAATTCTATTAAGCCACATCTGTGCATCTGCATAATCGGGCTTTAATGTCAATGCCTTCTGCCAGTTTTCACGGGCGAGCTGATTGTTTTTTCTGAAAAAATAAATTCCACCCAGATTATAGTAGGCTTCTGCATTAGCAGGATTAATTTCAATTGCAATTGTATAAAACCGTGACGATTCGTCTACTTGATTTTTTGCAAATGCTGCATTACCTAGTTTAACCAACTGAGAACTGACCAATGTTCTGCCGGCGGAATTTGAAACAAGTTTGTCCGCTGTATTCAACGCAAACTTCGCCTGAGGAATTGAATCAAGGCTTGCATACGAAAGTGCCATGTAAACAAAAGAATCATGGTAGTCAGGAATTATCTCAATCGACTTTTTATAATAGTAAATTGCATTATGATAATCTGAAAGTTTGAAGTATGCTGACGCGCAATCGTAATAAGCTTTCGCATGATCCGGCTTAATTGATATCGCCATTTTATAAAAGATTATTGCAGAATCGTTTTTATTCAAATTAAAATAGAGATTCCCACGGTTGACCAAAGCATCAGAATTTTCAGGATCGTTGAGCAGCGCTTTTTCATTATCTAACAGTGCATTTGCAAGATCATTTTTCTGATAAAAGATCACAGCCCGATTATGATAACCATCCGGACGATGGGGTGCAAGTTTTATTACTTCTGTAAAATCAGAAAATGCTTTATCAATTTCGCCTCTCGATTCGAAATATTGTCCGCGATTCATATATGCAGTTGGTACAGTGTGATCTTTTTCAATTATATCAGTCCAGAGGGAGATACTGTTTTTCCAGACCGGAACTCTTGCATACGTAAGCCCGATAAACATCAAACCAATACCAGCCATAACAATTGCGAACTTTTTTTCCAATTCAGGTTTATTCTCAACAAGGCAAAAGATAGCCATGAAAATCCCAACGGCTGCCAGGTAGGTAAACCGTTCATAGATCAATGCTGAATTTACGGCTACAATATGCAATACCGGAAAGATGCAAACTGCGAAAAATAATATACTTCCTGCAAGTCGTGGATTCTTTTTATACGAAAAGAAAATTGCCGCTGTTACTGTTGCTAAGGCAACTATCCCGATAACAAGTCCTGTGCTATATTCTGAACTTCCACTGAGCGGAAACTGATGTATCGCTATCTGATTTACAGGCATCATTATTTTTACGATGTACAATCCAAATGCTATCGTTGAATACAAAAGTTTATCAAGGAATGTAAGCGGTGTAGAAAATTTATCGGCTACCAGTTCTCCTTCCCCGGAAATTGCAATTACTCCAATTAATAAAGTCATGATCAAATAAGGAATTTTATTCACAAATCTTTTTGCATCAAACTTTTTATCCAACATGAGATCAGAAATAATTAAAACAAAAGGTAGCGTGATTGCCTGAACTTTTGATAGCAGAGAAATCGCACCAAAAAACAAACTGACTATTAAAAATAATTTTTTTTTAGTGTGATAATATTTCAAATAAGACAACCAGGACAATAAAAAGAAAAACGAATAAACGACATCTTTCCTTCCGGCAATCCACACAACCGCTTCAGTGGCTAATGGGTGAATTGCAAAAAGCAATGTTATTATGAGAGAGGCTAGATCTTTAAACTTAAGTTGCCTAAGACAAAAGAAAAGAAGTAAAACATTCAGAAGATGAAAGAACAAATTTACACCATGGCTCCATCCAGGGTTCAGTCCTGACATTTCAGAATCGAAAGCAAAGGTGAGCATCACAACTGGGTTGTAACTCAACATAAACTTTTCGGTAAAAATTTTTTTTGTCTTTTCGAAATTGATATCTCTTATATAAGGTGCTTCTTTCAGGTAAGCTTTATCGTCCCAATTAGTAGAATCAAAACCTGTGACCGATTGATAAACTAAAAAGGTTAACAGCAAAATAACAACAAGTCCGGCAGCAGTATAAATCCTGTTATTTGATACTTTCTCAATCGACTTTTTTTCAGCTTTAGAAGCAATTCGGGACATATAAGTTGGTTTGACCGTAATTTGGTGGTAGTGTTGATAAGAATTGCAATTTATAACGAAAAACCTGTAACACAAAACGATAACTATCAACGTGTTGCGCTATCTGTCCTGTAAATGACAATAGTTCTCGTTAAGAGTTTTTCCTTTGAAATTACGCAATGATTTCTATTTTTGCATCAAACTATCTTATATGAAAAGGTTCTTAACACGCTCACTGGCATTTGGTATGATTGCAATGATTGCTGTTTCTTGCAGTAATAACAAACCTGAGCAAACAACTGATGAATTTGCAGATACGACTACAGTTGTTGACACAGCAAAACAAAAAGCCAGAGAGAAACTAGAATTTAAATTCTTTTACACAATTGCCAACCTTCCATCACCGATGGAAATGATAAATGCCATTTATGAGAATAATGTTCCGTTCAACAGAGATTTGCTAAACTCATCATCGAAAGCATCCAACTATAGTACAGCCTATAAAAAAGCAGTCAACTATGGTATTTATGGAATTGATATGGCCTACACAGCTTTTTATGGACAAAATCAAGATCTGCTGGACTATTATTCTACAACAAAAAAAATGGCAGAGAAGTTAGGAGTTCAGGAAACTTTTGACAATTTCACTTCCAGCTTCCGTGAAAATTCGGATAACAGAGATTCATTGGTAAAGATAATTGATCGTGCATATACAGAAACTGATTCGTATCTGAGAAGTAATCGCCGGCTGGAAGTTGCATCGCATGTATTAGCCGGATCCATAGTAGAAGTTCAGTATCTGAGTATTGAGCTTTTGAAAAACATGGAATACGGGCCGTCGAATGCAGATCTTTTTGAGCGCGTGTACAATCAAAAACTTTATCTTGACAATCTGATCAATTTATTTTCCGATCTTAATAACTACCCAAGTTCTGCGCAATTGCTTGAGCAGTTAAAAGGCGTAAAAGTCGTTTTTGATGAAGTCAAAGAACCAAAACAACTTACAAAAGAAAACCTAGCAAAAATGAGTGCAGCAATGGGCGCTGTGCGAGCGGATATGATTAAATAATTGATCAAGGGCAAGGGTCAAGGGTCAAGGGTCAAGGGTAAAAGGTCAAAGGTCAAAGGTCAAAGGTCAAAGGTCAAAGGTCAAAAGATATTAGTTAAATTTTATCCTATAATATTAAAGGAGGAATTTGTTCCTCCTTTAATATTTATTGAATCAAATTAATTGCAATGTCATTAACCTTTGACCCTTAACCATTGACCCTTTTGTTTTAAATATTTGACTTTTCAGCTTATACGTATTTTGCTATATTTGACTACCTATGAGTGAAAAAATACTCCAGGCTCTGATGCAACTTTTTGCGATCGGAGCCGCACTGGAACGATTAACATTACAAAGCCGATCTGTTGTTGAAGCTTTTTTAAGACAGCAAGTTAGCTTGCAGCGAGTCGACGAATATCTGCGACTTTTTGATGAATACATGGAAAAGTATTCAGGTGGTGGCGATGATATTACGCGCACACGAAAAAAAATTGCCTTCAGCTCGGTACGTGCATTGCGGATCTGTACTGAGATCAACAAGGAATTAAATACTCGCCAAAAGTACATCGTTTTTTTACGTCTTGCAGAATTTATGCAATCATCGGAACTTGAAATCACGGAGCCGGAAAAAGAATTTTTAGAAACGGTTGCAAATGTTTTTAATATCAGCAACGAAGAATATTCACTATGTCAATCGCTTGCTTCATCAAAATCTACTCTTAAAGATTTTGATTCACAAAACGTATTAATAGTAAATGCAAGAGAGAACATCGATATTCAAAATGCGCATCAGTTGTTGCATGACGATCTTGATGGAATAATGATCTTTCTATATCTGAAAAATGCAGGCATATTTTTCTTATCGTATCGTGGTCAGGACTCATTTATCGCAAATGGACAACCTATCGACAGCATCCGTGCAGCAGTTATTACACAAGGAGCTGTTATCAGATGTTCACGTTTAAAGCCGATCTATTACAGAGACATCATCAGACCATTTCTTTCGGCAAATGAATCTGATACATTTCAATTTTCTGCAAGAAATATTGACTATGTATTTAGCAATGGAAAGAAAGGATTACACAATATCAATTTCACTGTAAACTCAGGCAACTTAACCGGAATAATGGGTGGCAGTGGTGCAGGGAAATCTACATTACTGAATGTTCTGAATGGAAGCATGAAGCCTTCATCAGGACAGGTTCTGATCAATGGAAAAAATATTTACGAAGGAAATATTGCTGAAGGACTCATTGGAAATATTCCGCAGGACGATCTGTTGATAGAAGAACTGAGTGTCTTCCAGAATTTATTTTACAATACAAAATTATGTTTCGGCGAATTGAGTGATGAAGCCATCAATACGAAAGTACTGGATGTGCTCGATTCACTAGGATTGATGGAGATCAAAGATCTTAAGGTCGGAAGTGTTTTAAACAAGACGATAAGCGGCGGACAAAGAAAGCGGTTGAATATAGGATTGGAATTAGTAAGAGAACCTTCTATTCTTTTTGTTGACGAGCCAACCTCCGGTCTTTCATCTCGGGATGCTGAAAACGTAATGGATCTTCTTAAACAACTTGCATTAAGTGGCAAGTTGATTTTTGTTGTTATTCATCAACCATCTTCAGACATATTCCGTTTGTTCGATCAGCTTTATATGCTGGATACCGGTGGTTATCCGGTATACTTCGGAAATCCTGCTGATGCCTTGATCTATTTCAAGCGTCAAGTACACCTCACAGATGCTGAACAAAGTGAATGTTCAGTTTGCGGAAATATTAATCCGGAGCAGCTTTTCAATATCATAGAACTTCATGAAGTAGATGAATTCGGCAAGTCAACCAACAATAGAAAAGTTACACCAAAAGAATGGAATGAGCTGTACAAAAATGTTGAAGCATCAACTGTTGAAGACAGTAAACTGGAATTGTCCGTAAAGAGAAATAAAAAAGCCAGCCCATTTGCTCAATGGAAAATTTTCTCCACCAGGGATTTGCTATCTAAACTCAGTAACAAACAATACATGCTGATCAATTTACTGGAGGCACCTGTATTGGCTTTGGTACTTGGTTTTATTCTTCGTTATTCATCCGCATCAAACTATGAACTGATCTCCAATCCAAATTTACCTGCTTATCTTTTTATCTGCGTCATTGTTTCATTGTTCATGGGATTGTCTGTTAGTGCGGAAGAGATCATCCGTGACAGGAAGATAAGACAGCGGGAGAAGTTTTTACATTTAAGTAAAACGAGTTACTTTCTCAGTAAGGTAAGTTTGCTGTTTATCATTTCAGCAATTCAAACATTATGTTTTGTGTTGATTGGAAATGCATTGATGGGAATTCACGATATGAATATGACTTATTGGATGATCTTATTCACAACAAGTTGTTTTGCAAATTTACTTGGATTAAATATTTCAGCAGCTCTTGATTCTGCAGTTACTGTCTACATATTGATTCCATTTCTGCTGATACCACAAATATTATTAAGTGGAGTGATCGTCAGATACGATAAATTACATCCACTGATAAATTGCAATGAAGGAGTTCCTTTGATTGGAAATGTAATGACTTCACGTTGGTCGTATGAAGCACTCACAGTTGAGCAGTTCGCCAACAATCCATTTGAAAAACAATTTTACGCAGAAGAAGCTGCTATGAGTCAGGCAACCTATAAAAAAGACTGGTGGATAGCAGCAATGCGTGAAAAGACTGATCGATTGGAAAGAATGATGCTGAACAAAGTCAATAAAGATTCAATCCTGGTCCCAATAACAATTCTGAAAACAGAATTAAGCAATGAACATTCCCTAAATGCTTCAAAAAAGTCGCAACTTATCTTACAACTCAGTTATGAAAAAGTAAATAGCGGTACGATACCTCAGCTTCGCGCTACACTAGATGGATTGAGAGAATTCTACATAGATAAATTCAACAAAGCCAATGAAGCAAAAGAATTGAAGATTGCGCACATGACATCAGGTCAAAACGGAGAATCAGAATTTCTCTTCATGAAAAACCGCTATGAAAATGAAAGTCTGGAAGAGATGGTAAGAAATAGTAATCAGGTAGAACGTTTAGTTGTTACTGACGAAAAGATCATTCAGCGATTCGAACCTGTTTTCCATAATAATCCAAATGAGGAATTTTCAAAAGCTCCAATGTTTTCATATTCAAAAAATGTCTTTGGAAATAAAACAAGTACCTTATACATAAACATGCTGGTAATCTGGCTTATGTCACTTTCACTTTATGTGACGCTGCAGTTTGATGTTTTCAGGAAGGTGATTGGAATGTTTTCAAAACGAAAGCAGTAAAAAATTAAACACTAAGAGTGCACTAAAATTAGTCACAAGAGCATGCATTCTTACTTGTAAACCCTTTGTTCGAAATTATTGCCCCTCGACTTCGCTCGGGGACCGCCCTTCGACTTCGCTCGGGGACCGCCCTTCGACTTCGCTCGGGGACCGTCTTATAAGTGGTAATGTGTGAATTTTTTGCGAAGAAAATTTAACTTCAATTTTAAGGGAATTTTCTTCGCAAAAAAT